>NZ_JALAZE010000017.1 GCF_022809095.1 Bacillus kexueae | reverse complement strand
GGTGACAAAGAAATGCGCAGCTTATCGAAAGCCGAAAACATATTGTCTGGTGGCGATAGCGAAGAGGTCACACCCGTTCCCATACCGAACACGGAAGTTAAGCTCTTCAGCGCCGATGGTAGTTGGGTTTTCCCTGTGAGAGTAGGACGCTGCCAGGCAAGTGAAACGAAAGAGTAGCGAATGAGCTACTCTTTTTTTGTTTTGTTTTTAAATGTTTGGAAAAAGGGTCCGTTTTGAGCGTTAGGAGTATAACTAATAACAACAAGCTTGGAAAATCATGAAGATGAAAAAGATTTAATTTTTCTTTACTCCTAATACAAAATTAACTGCTCGAAATAGGGGTAAAACAAATATGGTACTTTTTGGAGTGAAGTTTCTAGAAAGCGTAAAATAAAAACATAATCTACACTTGAGTGGCTATATAAGAGATCGTACCACCATTCTGTTTCATAACGAGATATCATACTTAAGTTATATAAAATTAGATAATGAACTAAAACTTCTGGAAATACCATTAATTGGTCTTTATGAGACGGAATACATATTGAGCTTTCTTCTAAATTGTAAGAAAGCTTTGAGTGCCAATAGATTTCACTCTTTTCGAGTGCCTTAAAAGTTAAATTCACTTTATCCTCTGTGATAAAAGATAATTCGAGTTTTTCTACCATTAACTGCTTAAGCCGATTTGAAGAAATGAAATATGTCTCGGCATATGATTTATTAATATGCAACTCCTGGTTTTGTTGGTGAACTGGAAGAAAGGTCGATTCCTGAAAGCTTTGTCTAAACAGTCCTTGTACTTCGGGAATTCTTTTCAACAGTTGTTTCATTGAATACTTTTCACCTTCAATAAACGATAGTTGAAAAAGGTGATGAGCCATATGTCCATATAGTCCATGTTTTTGGATTTTAACTTCGTCGTTTAAAAATAAATAATTTTGTTTTTTCCGCTTCCTAGTTGAAACACCATGAGCCAATAAATTCGAATGGGCAGGATAAGAAGGATCTACTGTTAAAATAGAAGCCTTTATTAGCTGGCATAATCCGTAAAAAAGCAAAGTCGGTTGTACCGAAATAGGGGATTTTTCCGCTGTGTAAAAATAGTTTTTAGCATGCATTAAGTAATACATAAAGGGATAACAATTCTCGAAAGCTTTTTGTTCCGGATTTGAGATGTTTATTTTTTCGTATTGGTTTAATAATATCTTTTGTACGGTTTGGGTTGAGTGAAAGGATATGTACTTTGACCAGATTGTTTTCATAATATGCTGCACCTTCTCCTCTACAATTCTAAATATTTAAACTCTTTTTAGATTCCTTGACACGTGATAGAGCAATTGATAATCTACTAATAATATTTTGGCGTAAAGTGGGGGGTTTTACTTATGTGGGATACGAAATTTTCTAAAGAAGGCTTAACTTTTGATGATGTATTGTTAGTTCCTGCTAAATCTGAAGTGTTGCCACGTGATGTAGATTTAAGTGTAGAGTTAACGAAGACGTTAAAGTTAAATATTCCAATTATTAGTGCTGGTATGGATACGGTTACTGAGTCAGAAATGGCCATTGCAATTGCTCGTCAAGGTGGATTAGGGATTATTCATAAAAATATGTCGATTGAACAGCAAGCTGAGCAAGTTGATAAGGTAAAGCGCTCGGAGCGCGGTGTTATTACAAATCCGTTCTTCCTTACGCCTGAACATCAAGTGTATGATGCAGAGCATTTGATGGGAAAATACCGAATTTCAGGTGTTCCAATTGTTAATAACGAAGAAGAGCAAAAGTTAGTCGGAATCATTACAAATCGCGATCTTCGTTTTATCCAAGATTATTCCATGAAAATTTCCGATGTGATGACAAAAGAGCAGTTAATTACAGCTGCGGTTGGTACAACGTTAGAAGAAGCAGAAAAAATTCTACAAACACACAAGATTGAAAAGTTACCACTTGTTGATGATAATGGGGTATTAAAAGGCCTAATTACAATCAAAGACATTGAAAAAGTCATTGAATTTCCGAATTCAGCAAAAGATGCACATGGTCGTCTTTTAGTTGGAGCTGCAGTAGGTGTGACAGCTGATACAATGATGCGTGTGCAAAAGCTTGTTGAAGCGAATGTCGATGTTATCGTTGTAGACACTGCACATGGACATTCTCAAGGGGTTATTGATACGGTTCGAAAAATTCGTGATACTTATCCAGAATTAAATATCATCGCAGGAAATGTTGCGACAGCGGAAGGAACGCGCGCTCTCATTGAGGCGGGTGCAAACGTGGTAAAAGTAGGTATTGGACCTGGTTCTATTTGTACGACTCGTGTCGTTGCTGGGGTTGGAGTACCGCAAATTACGGCAGTGTACGATTGTGCTACGGAGGCTAGAAAGCATGGTGTGTCTATTATTGCCGATGGTGGAATTAAGTACTCTGGCGATATTGTAAAAGCTTTAGCCGCTGGTGGTCATGCGGTTATGCTAGGAAGCTTATTAGCCGGTACGTCTGAAAGCCCTGGTGAAACAGAAATTTACCAAGGTCGTCGCTTTAAAGTTTACCGAGGAATGGGATCTGTTGCAGCGATGGAGAAAGGTAGTAAAGACCGATATTTCCAAGAGGATAATAAAAAGTTTGTTCCAGAAGGAATTGAAGGTCGTACACCTTATAAAGGACCATTGGCAGAAACGATTTATCAGCTTGTTGGTGGATTGCGTTCTGGTATGGGATACTGTGGAACAAAGGATTTATATGAACTTCGTGAAAAATCGCAGTTTGTACGTATGACTGGTGCAGGTTTAAAAGAAAGTCATCCGCATGATGTACAAATTACGAAAGAAGCACCTAACTATTCTTTATCGTAATCAGGCCATTTGAAGGATAAATATTAAAATTTTATTACTTTTGGACAGAGTTGTTACTCTGTCTATTTTTTTTACCATATATATGATAAAATCGAACTTGTTGTCAAACGTCATAAACACACTAAAGTTCATATAGATCATTAATTTTTGGAGGTATTGAAGGTGCACATCAGAATGAAATCATTAACAGCTCTTTTTCTTTCAATTGTGCTAACATTTGGTCTTTTTACACCTGTTGCTACACCAGCTTCAGCTGCGGAAAACGACCCTTTAGGCATTAATGCGTCTGCTGCGATTGCTGTAGAAGCATCTACAGGTAAAGTAATTTACGGGAAAAATGTTGACGAGTCTCTTGGGATAGCAAGTATGACGAAAATGATGACAGAATACTTACTGTTAGAAGCGATCGCTGACGGTAAAGTATCATGGGATCAAACTTATCAACCAAGCGAGTATGTATATCAAATTTCTCAATATAGAAGTTTGTCTAATGTTCCATTAAGAAAAGATGGGTCTTATAATGTTCGCGAGTTATACGAGGCGATGGCTATCTATTCAGCAAATGGTGCGGCTATTGCCATTGCGGAAATTGTCGCAGGTACAGAAACGAACTTCGTAAAAATGATGAATGATAAGGCAAAAGAGCTCGGAATGGATACAGCGACTTTTGTGAATTCTACCGGATTAAACAACCGTGATTTATTAGGCATGCATCCTAAAGGAACTGGTGCAGAAGAAGAAAATATGATGTCTGCACGTGATGTGGCAACATTAGCGTACCACCTAATTAATAACTACCCGGAAATTTTAGAAACAGCCAGCATTGAGAAAAAGGTGTTTCAAGAAGGAACTGAAGATGCCATCAACATGCAAAACTGGAACTGGATGTTACCTGGTTTAGTGTATGGATATGAAGGTGTAGATGGATTAAAAACTGGTTATACAGATTTTGCGGGTTCTTCTTTTACAGCAACGGCAGAACGAAATGGTATGCGAATTATTTCGGTTGTGATGAACGCTCAAGGTAGTGGAAGTAATCAATATGTTCACCGATTTAATGAAACAAAAAAGATTTTAAATTACGCTTTCAGTAATTTTTCAGTAGAAGAACTATTTCCTGCGGAATATCAATTACCAGGTGAAACGAGCTTACCTGTTGTAAAAGGGAAGGAAAAAGAGGTTTCTATTCATACAAATGGTTCCGTGAAAATGGCTATTAAACGAGGAGAGAACGACTTATACGAGCCAGCTTTTGAGTATAACGAAGATCTCCTCAATGAAGAAGGAGCTTTAACAGCTCCAATTGAGAAGGGCACTTCGGTTGGTTCCTTAATTGTAAAATACAATGGAGAAGGTCAGGACCTTGGATATGTGAACGGGATTAATGGTGGTAAAATTGATGTCGTGACAGCGGAAGAGGTAGAAAAAGCGAACTGGTTCGTCCTTACGATGAGAGGAATCGGTGGCTTTTTCGGAGACATTTGGGATGGTATTACAAATGCTGTGAAGGGCTTATTCTCCTAATGAATTTAGCTTAAACTCTAGGTGTGTATACGCCTAGAGTTTTTCTTATGTGGAGATTTACTGGGAGAGATAGAAGTGGGATAATTGCCTTACTATTAAACATACTAGACGATAGAAGAAGTTTTTGCTGACTAATACTATACTAAGATAAGGACTTGAAGGGGGCTTTTTTTATTGTTACAGAAAGTTTAAGCTCAATAAAGTGTTAAAGCATTCTCATACAGTTTTTTGGTGTCTAGCTCCAAGCGCCATCAGCTCGGGTCGCTTCGGCCCTGCTGTGGCGACGGAAGCCTCCTCTCAGGTCCTCCAGCGCCCTTCGCCTAAGGACTTGCCATTTTCGCTTTTCTTAAACCTACTGCTTTTAAAGCTTTTAGAAAACTTTTGGCACTTTTCCAATTCCTTTTTATTTTAATAGGAATTTTATTAAAATTAGGATAAAATAAGCTTATGCACTTATTGATTTATTTGGTTAAGGGGGATTCAAGATGGCAAATACAACAGGTACTGATCGTGTAAAACGTGGAATGGCAGAAATGCAAAAAGGTGGCGTCATTATGGACGTTGTCAATGCAGAACAAGCAAAAATCGCAGAAGAGGCTGGCGCTGTTGCTGTTATGGCCCTTGAGCGTGTTCCAGCAGACATTCGTGCTGCAGGTGGGGTAGCACGTATGGCAGATCCTACAATTGTAGAAGAAGTAATGAATGCTGTTTCCATCCCAGTTATGGCAAAGGCACGTATCGGACATATCGTTGAAGCGCGAGTACTTGAGGCGCTTGGCGTTGACTATATTGATGAGAGTGAAGTATTAACACCAGCAGACGAAGAATTCCATTTGAATAAACGTGACTTTACAGTTCCGTTTGTATGTGGTTGCCGTGATTTAGGTGAGGCAACTCGTCGTATTGCTGAAGGTGCTTCTATGCTTCGTACAAAAGGAGAGCCTGGAACAGGTAACATTGTAGAAGCTGTTCGTCATATGCGTAAAGTGAATGCACAAGTTCGAAAAGTAGTAGGTATGAGTGAAGATGAGTTAATGACAGAAGCAAAACTATTAGGGGCTCCTTATGAAGTGTTATTGCAGATTAAAAAAGAAGGTCGTTTACCAGTTGTAAACTTTGCTGCTGGTGGTGTAGCTACTCCTGCTGATGCAGCGTTAATGATGCAACTTGGTGCAGACGGTGTATTCGTTGGTTCAGGTATTTTTAAATCTGAGAATCCAGCTAAATTTGCTCGTGCTATTGTTGAAGCGACAACTCACTATGAAGATTATGAATTAATTGCACACCTTTCTAAAGGGTTAGGAAATGCAATGAAGGGAATTGAAATTTCAAACTTATTACCAGAACAACGTATGCAAGAGCGTGGCTGGTAAAAAAGGGGTTTTACTAAATGAAAATTGGCGTATTAGGACTGCAAGGAGCTGTACGAGAACATATTCGCTCCGTTGAAGCATGTGGAGCAGAAGGAATTGTTGTGAAAACTCCGGCACAATTAGAAGAATGTGATGGTTTGATTTTGCCGGGTGGTGAAAGCACAACAATGAGACGCTTAATTGATAAGTATGGCTTTATGGAACCATTGAAACAGTATGTAGCGAGTGAAAAGCCGATTTTTGGAACTTGTGCGGGTCTTATTTTACTTGCGAAACGAATTGTAGGTTATGATGAACCCCATATTGGTGTGTTGGATGTAACTGTTGAGCGAAATTCATTTGGACGTCAACGTGAGAGCTTTGAAGCGGAATTAAGCATTGAAGGTGTTGGCGATGATTTTGTCGGGGTCTTTATTCGCGCTCCACATATTGTTGAAGCAGGCGAAGAGGTAGAAGTGTTAGCGAAGCATCATGAGCGAATTGTCGCAGCGCGGCAAGGACATGTGTTAGGATGCTCTTTCCATCCGGAGTTAACAGATGACCATCGTTTTACGCAGTACTTCTTAAATATGGTGAAAGAATCAAAGGAAGTTCGTGTATAAAACGATTGAAAAGTTGTTAAACTTGTAGTACATTAACGATAAGAAAAGTGAAGATCGGCTAAAGCGTTGAGAGGAAATAGTAACAAAGTGTTCTTTGTTAAGAGAGCTGGTGGTTGGTGTGAATCAGTCAAAGAGCTTTGTGAATCCATCCTTGAGCGAGATGTTGAAAGCAGGTGTTGTTAGTAGGCATTTACGGGAAAACCGTTACTTTTAATTGAGTGGAAAACGTTTGTTTTCTATCAGGGTGGCAACGCGGGAAAGCTCTCGTCCCTATTTTTAAGGGACGAGGGCTTTTTTTATGGCTGAAGATCTCAATAATATTTAGGAGGAGTCAAAAAATGTTAGATATTAAACATTTACGTGCAAACTTTGCTGAAGTAAAAGAAAAGTTAGCGCATCGCGGTGAAGACTTAACTGATTTTGACAAGTTTGAAGAGCTTGATTTAAAACGCCGTGAACTAATTGCAAAAGCTGAAGAGTTAAAAAGTAAACGAAATGATGTATCAGCTGAGATCGCCAAGTTAAAACGTGAGAAACAAGATGCGGATCATTTAATTTTGGAAATGCGTCAAGTGGGCGAGAAAATTAAAGCACTTGATGAAGAGCTTCGTGAAGTAGAAGCTGAATTAGAAGTGATTTTATTATCCATTCCAAATATTCCACATGAGAGCGTTCCAGTTGGTGAATCTGAGGACGATAATGTAGAGATTAGAACGTGGGGAGAGACTCCAGCGTTTACTTTTGAACCAAAACCTCATTGGGAAATTGCAGATGAATTAGGAATTTTAGATTTTGAACGTGCAGGAAAAGTAACAGGAAGTCGTTTTGTATTTTATAAAGGAATTGGAGCAAGATTAGAACGTGCTTTAATTAACTTCATGTTAGATCTGCATATTGAAGAACATGGATATGAAGAAGTAATGCCTCCATACATTGTGAATCGTACGAGTATGACAGGTACTGGTCAGTTACCGAAGTTTGAAGAAGATGCATTCAAAATTCAAGGAGAAGACTACTTCTTAATTCCAACTGCGGAGGTTCCAGTAACCAATCTTCATCGTGATGAAATTTTACAATCAGACCAGTTACCAATCAACTACGTTGCCTATAGCGCATGCTTCCGTTCTGAGGCGGGTTCTGCTGGTCGTGATACGAGAGGGCTCATCCGTCAGCATCAATTTAACAAAGTAGAGCTTGTGAAATTTGTTAAACCTGAGGATTCTTATGAAGAACTTGAAAAACTAACTGGGCATGCTGAGAAGGTATTACAACTATTAGGACTACCTTACCGAGTTTTAAGTATGTGTACAGCTGATTTAGGATTTACAGCTGCGAAAAAATACGATATTGAAGTGTGGTTACCAAGTTACGATACGTATCGTGAAATATCTTCTTGTAGTAATTTTGAGGCTTTCCAAGCACGTCGTGCAAATATCCGATTCCGTCGTGACGCTAAAGGAAAGCCAGAGCCAGTTCATACATTAAATGGATCTGGTTTAGCGATTGGACGTACAGTAGCGGCTATTTTAGAGAACTATCAACAGGAAGACGGTAGTGTCATCATTCCAGAAGTGTTACGTCCATATATGGGAAACAAAGAAGTATTACGATAAAACATACAAGGAAAGCGGATTTATACTTTTACTAAATCCGCTTTTCTAAAATAATAAAAAATGTGCAATTTAGTGTTGACATGCATTGTTGCATCTGGTATATTAAATCTTGTCGATACGGAGGAGTACCCAAGTCCGGCTGAAGGGATCGGTCTTGAAAACCGACAGGGGTGTCAAAGCCCGCGGGGGTTCGAATCCCTCCTCCTCCGCCATAACTTGAAATTAACCTGCGCATAAAATGGAGATTGGATAAATTCGTTACAACTTGTAACGAATTTTTTGTTTTATGTGCGTTGTTGCATTTACTTTTCCTAAGCAAAAAACCACTCAGAATTCCTGAGTGGTTTTTTTGCATTATTTTTTCAGCATCTTTGTTTGTTTTAAAACAGTTGAAATTCGTTCCACAATGCGTTCTACTGAGGACTCGTTTTCAAACAAGTCATACTCGTTAATGTCTAGACGTAGTACTGGGCAAGAGTTAAACGTGTTAATCCAGTTTTCGTAACGTTGGTGCATTTCCTCCCAGTATGAAACAGGTGTTTGTTGCTCCATTGGGCGGCCTCGCTCTTTAATTCTTCGAAGGACTTCGTCTAATGAGCCTTCAAGGTAAATAAGGAGGTCCGGATGAGGAAAATATGGGGTCATAACCATTGCATCGAATAGTCCTTTATACGTTTCGTAGTCAACTTGAGACATGTTGCCTTTCTCATAGTGCATACGGGCAAAGATACCAGTATCTTCGTAAATGGAACGGTCTTGAATGAATCCCCCACCGTACTCAAAAATGCGCTTTTGTTCTTTAAATCGTTCTGCTAAAAAATAAATTTGTAAGTGAAAGCTCCAACGCTTAAAATCTTGATAAAATGAATCAAGGTAT
Organism: Bacillus kexueae; assembly: GCF_022809095.1. GTDB lineage: Bacteria > Bacillota > Bacilli > Bacillales > Aeribacillaceae > Bacillus_BZ > Bacillus_BZ kexueae. Next base: position 7,375 of record NZ_JALAZE010000017.1, on the reverse strand, counting down.
GGGTTAGTTTCAACTTTTTCAAAGGAAGTTTTAAATCCTAGTGCTTTGGCTAATTCCTTCGTCATTGTAGATTTTCCTACTCCTACAGTACCTGCAATGGTAATGACTGCATCATGTGGAATGCCGTATTTATTTCGAAGGTCCATAATTGTTGACTCCTTTTTGAAGTGTTTTTCGAATTGTAGACACAATGTAATCAAGGTCTTCTTTATGCTTAACAAAATCAAGATCATCGCCATTAAAGCGAAGGACAGGAATGTGAGGGAATTTTTTTTCAAAGTCGTTCATGTAATGCTCATAATCTAAAGAAAGTTGTTCTAGATAAAGTGAACTAATATTTTTCTCGATTTCCCGTCCGCGAATTTCAATTCGATGTAATAACGTGTCTAAGCTAGCGTTTAAATAGATAATAATATTCGGTTCGGGCATATCTTTTGTTAGGATATCATAAATTTTTAAATACTTATCGTATTGATTATTTTTTAATGTTCGCTTTGCAAAAATTAGATTTTTTAATATATGGTAGTCAGCGACAACAGCTTGGTTTTTAGAAATAAAGTTCTTATCAATATCTTCAAGCTGTTTATACCGATTGCATAGAAAAAACATCTCTGTTTGAAAGCTCCACTCTTCGATGTTTTCGTAGAACTTCCCTAAGAAGGGATTTTCATCAACAATCTCTTTTAACAGTTGAAATTGAAAAGCTTCAGCAATGGCTTTTGCTAGAGAAGTTTTTCCTACTCCAATCGGCCCTTCAACCGTAATAAAAGGCGTATTCCCCATGCTACATCCTCCTCGTGTCCTAGTGCCCAAAGTGTACGAAATCTATTATTTATGACCGTTTTTTTGGTCAAGGTGTTACGAAAATCAGTAAAACCCTCTATTCCTTACTTAATGTATGCCGAAAGATATTTTATCATATATTTCACGTTATGAAAGGAATATTTATGGAATCCAAAAGAAACTGCAGCAATCTTAGAAAGAATAAAATACGGTCATTTTTGTCGTTGAATAATAAAAGAAAAAGAGCCCTACTTATGGAAGACTCTCTTTCTACGGTAGTTATGGGGTATATGGATGAGTGAATGGTGATTATTTCTTAGTGACTAGGAATTGATCATTAATCAGCAGCCAGTTTTGGGGGAATGAAAGCCCTAGTTTCCAATAACTAACTCCTCTTAAGTTAAGTTCCTTTACAAGGTCGAATTTCGCTTGGATGGATCGCGCATCTTCGAACCATACCTCGTGTTCTTTATTGTCTGCATCTACATAGTTAAAAGTAGGGGCTTGTGCTTTTGAATCATAACGAATGGGCACATTGTTCGTAGCTGCAAGTTGAATGGCTTGCTGTGGACTTATAGCTTTGGCGTATTGCCCTCCTTCTACGTATGGAAGGGTCCAATCGTATCCATATAAATTTTGACCCATCATAATTTTGCTTGGTGGTATTTCTGTAATGGCGTATTCCAACACTTCCCGCACTGGTCCAATTGGTGAAACCGGCATCGGAGGACCTCCACTGTATCCCCACTCGTAGGTCATGATGACGACAAAATCAACAATTTCTCCATGAGCTTTGTAATCATGCCCTTCATACCACTGTCCTTTCTGATCTGGTTTTGTTTTCGGTGCTAGGGCAGATGAGATAAACCATCCCTCTTTTTTAAAACGATCCCTTGCTTTCCGTAAGAACGCGTTGTAGGCTTCTTTGTCGGCGGGTTTTAAGTATTCGAAATCAAAGTGAATATCTTTAAATCCATACTTCTTTGCTGTTGAAACTATCGTGGAAAGAAATTTCTCCTGAACTTTTGTATCCGTCAAAATAATGTGAGCTAATTCATCACTAAATTGATCATTTTCTATGTTCGTAATAATCATCATGAATGTGGTGTCATTGTTTTGAGCGATTGTTCCTAAATTGCCGACGGGTGGTTCTTTAAGTGATCCGTCTCGCAATGCTTGGAAGCTAAATAATCCTAAGTAGGTTAAATAAGGGGATGCCTCACTAGCACTCGCTTGTAAATTTGAGCTGACACTTTCTCCTCTTGGTTCGATATAGGCGTTAAACTCTGCTTCTCTTTTCGGGCGTTGTGGAATGTATAGACGAAGCCCAATCGGTAGCGGTTGATTTACGTTCCAATCATTAATCTCGGCCAATTGTAAATAATTCATTTCAAACTTTTGAGCAATTGAATACAAACTATCGCCAGGTTGAACAAAATAAAATTGACCAATAATAGGAATGACAAGCGTTTGGCCAATAACGAGTTGATTTGGATTTTGAATTTGATTGGCGTCTATAAGGGCATCAACAGTCGTTGAAAATGTTTGGGCAATTGTAAACAATGATTGTCCTTGTTGAACTACATGAATTTGCATAACGTACCTCCTTAAGTTCCATTCGGTACATTTTATGTTGTTGTTCATGACCCATGAATGGAATGTTGAAAGATTTTTGTTCGTTCTATAAGATAAGTCTAATGAGAAGTTCGAGCATATGAGTTAAAGGAGATAACAATGCAAGCGGATGAATACTATATGGGATTAGCGATAGAAGAGGCAAGGCGTGCAGAAAGTATAGGAGAAGTTCCTATCGGAGCAGTGCTTGTTTATGAAGGTGAAGTGATTGCAAAAGCACATAATTTACGTGAAGTAAGTCAGCGATCTGTTGCGCATGCTGAAATTTTAGCAATCGATGAAGCGTGTAAAAAAATAGGGAGCTGGCGTTTGGAAGATTGTGTCCTATACGTAACGTTGGAGCCATGTCCTATGTGTGCAGGAGCGATTGTACTTTCAAGAGTTAAAAAAGTTGTGTTTGGAGCAAGTGACCCGAAAGCGGGGTGTGCCGGAACATTAATGAACTTGTTGACAGAAGAACGTTTCAATCATCAGTGTGAAGTAGTTAGTGGGGTAAGAGAGGAAGAATGTGCTCACCTACTTACCTCTTTCTTTCGTTCATTGAGAGAAAGAAAAAAGAAGCTGAAACAAGGTAAAAATAATAACTTACAGTAATTTACAATATGAAATCATTGCAATTTTCTACTTAACAGTATATACTTGTAAATGCGTCAGTTAAGACGCCTACAAATTGGTTATAACTTTGCCGTGCTAAGCGGGGAGGTAGCGGTGCCCTGTACTCGCAATCCGCTCTAGCGAGGCCGAATTCCTTCTCGAGGTTAGTTAGCTGTAGGGCCTGCCTCAAGTAAGTGGTGTTGACGCTTGGGTCCTGCGCAATGGGAATCCATGAACCATGTCAGGTCCGGAAGGAAGCAGCATTAAGTGGAAGCTCTCATGTGCCGCGGGGTTGCCTGGGCCGAGCTAACTGCTTGAGTAACGCTTATGGTTGCTAATCGACAGAAGGTGCACGGCAGTTACTTACATAGCATGTAACTCATCCAGATTGGATGAGTTTTTTTGTTGTTACAGAAAGTTTAAGTTCAATAAAGGGTTAAAGTATTCTCTTTACCGTTTTTTTGGTGTCTAGCTCCAAGCGCCATCAGCTCGGGTCGCTTCGGCCCTGTTGTGGCGACGGAAGTCTCCTCGCAGGTCCTCCAGCGTCCTTCGCCTAAGGACTTGCGCTTTTCTTAGTTAAAAAGTGATCTCTTATTGAGAGGTTGTCGTCTTCATATATCACTACAATGACTGTGAAATGGAAATAGCATCTTCCTGACAGAAAGGTTAAATGAAAAATCACAGTTCATTTTGTCATTCAGATTCGCAATACGGTATAATAGGAAGGATGATATAAAAAAGGAGGGCGTTTCGTGAGTTATCAAGCTTTATATCGTGTTTTTAGACCACAACAATTCCGTGATGTAGTGGGTCAAGAACATGTCACGAAGACATTACAAAATGCCCTTTTACAAAATAAATTTTCGCATGCTTATTTATTCTCCGGTCCACGGGGTACTGGTAAAACGAGTGCAGCGAAAATTTTTGCGAAAGCAGTAAACTGTGAACAAGCACCAGTAGCGGAACCGTGTAACGAATGTCCAGCTTGTAAAGGGATAACAAATGGGTCGATTTCAGATGTTATTGAGATCGATGCGGCCTCAAACAATGGAGTCGATGAAATACGGGATATTCGAGATAAGGTGAAATATGCTCCAGCTGCTGTGAAATACAAGGTGTATATAATTGACGAAGTTCATATGTTATCCATCGGTGCTTTTAACGCATTATTGAAAACGTTAGAAGAACCGCCAAAACACGTTATTTTTATTTTAGCGACAACGGAGCCTCATAAAATCCCACTTACGATTATTTCGCGATGTCAACGATTTGATTTTAGAAGAATTTCGATTTCATCGATTGTTGGACGAATGAGTGAAATAGTTGAAAGTCAACAAATTAATGTTCAACAAGAGGCGCTACAAGTTATCGCAAGTGCAGCTGATGGCGGAATGCGAGATGCTTTAAGTTTATTAGACCAAGCAATCTCTTATAGTGATGATGCCGTTACGATGGAAGACGTCCTATTAATCACTGGATCTGTTTCCCAATCTTTTATTGCTACACTCGTACAATCCATTTATCAAAAGGATGTATCAACGGCGTTAAAAGCGCTAGACGAGTTAATGAATCAAGGAAAAGATCCATTAAAATTCATAGAAGACCTTATTTATTATTATCGGGACATGTTGCTTTATCAAACAGCTCCTAACTTAGAAGAAGTATTAGAACGGGTAACGGTGGATGAAGCGTTTACTCAGTTGGCGAAGGAAATACCGTCTGATATTATTTACTCCACTATTGACATATTAAATAAGAGTCAGCAAGAAATGAAATGGACAAACCACCCTCGTATCTTTTTGGAAGTAGCGATTGTGAAGTTGTGTCAAACAACTTCCAATCAAAGTGTTGGTGGAGTTGAACTTCAGCCATTAATTCAACGGATTCAACAACTTGAACAAGAATTAATGGATTTAAAACAAAATGGTGTTCAACCTGTGCCTAATCCAACATCGGAACCTAAATCGCAGCCTCAGCGTAGTTTAAAAGGTGGGTATAAAACCCCGGTTGGGCGTATTCATGAGATCTTAAAACAAGCTACCCGAAAAGACTTAGACCTCATCAAGTCTAAATGGGGAGAGCTATTAGAAACATTAAAGCAACAGAATAAAGTATCACATGCAGCCCTATTAAATGATAGTGAACCAGTTGCTGCTTCAGAACAGGCATTTGTGTTAAAATTCAAATATGAAATCCATTGTAAAATGGTTGCGGAAAACAAAAATAATGTACAATCCAATATTGAATCCATTCTTCAAGGGTTCCTAGGCGTTAAACTGGAAATGGTTGGCGTCCCTGAACAAGATTGGGTTAAAATAAGAGAAGATTACATTCGTGAGCAACGTAGTGATGAGGAAGAAACGGTTGAAGAGGATCCATTAATCGCAGAGGCCAAGAAACTTGTTGGTGCGGAGCTCATCGAAATAACAGATTGATATGGAGGAGATTATTAATGATGCGTGGCGGAATGGGAAATATGCAAAAAATGATGAAGCAAATGCAAAAAATGCAAAAGGATATGCAAAAAGCCCAAGAAGAGTTAGCTGAAAAGAAAATTGAAGGTTCAGCTGGTGGCGGAATGGTTACAGTGATCGCGAACGGGCATAAAGAAATTTTAGAAGTAAACATTAAAGAAGAAGTTGTTGATCCGGAAGATATTGAAATGCTTCAAGATTTAGTGTTAGCTGCAACAAACGACGCGCTTAAAAAAGTAGATGAACTAACAAATGAAACGATGGGCAAATTCACAAAAGGTATGAACTTACCTGGGTTATTCTAGGAGGATTGGCTTAAATGCAATATCCTGAACCGATATCCAAGCTGATTGACAGCTTTATGAAACTGCCAGGCATAGGTCCGAAAACGGCCGTTCGTCTGGCCTTTTTTGTCTTAAATATGAAAGAAGATACTGTGTTAGATTTTGCAAAAGCATTGGTAAATGCAAAGCGGAATTTATCTTATTGTTCCGTTTGTGGGCACATTACGGATCAAGACCCTTGTTACATTTGTGAAGATGAAAGAAGAAATAAGTCCATCATCTGTGTTGTTCAAGATCCAAAAGATGTTATCGCTATGGAAAAAATGAAAGAATATAATGGTCTCTATCACGTTTTGCATGGGGCGATATCTCCAATGGATGGGATTGGTCCAGAAGATATAAAAATACCTGAGCTTCTAAAGCGACTTCAAAATGATGAAGTGCAAGAGGTTATTTTAGCAACTAACCCTAATATTGAAGGAGAGGCAACCGCAATGTATATTTCTCGCCTCTTGAAGCCTACAGGGATTAAAATGACAAGAATTGCACATGGTCTACCTGTTGGAGGAGATTTAGAGTATGCCGATGAAGTAACTCTTTCAAAAGCTCTTGAAGGTAGAAGAGAACTTTAGAAGGGGGATACACGCGGCATGTTATTTAAAAGAAAAGGGTGGCTAAGAAAGCGATATAATGAACAGTTAATGCAAGATTTACTTTCATTGAAAGAGGAATGGAGTCGTCAAAAAAGTTTGGTAGAAAAAAGTGTAGAACCTTCACCCGAAGTTCTCTTTGATTTGCATGTAGTGGAAGCAAAATACTTTTATCTATTGAAAGAAGCAAAAAAACGTCGTCTTTCAATCCACCACTTTAGTAAATAAACGTCAATCGGTCTATTTGTAGACAACCCTCATATAATTAAAATATCGGAACAATATTAATGTAGTGGGAGGAGAATAGACCAGTTGGAACCCATTGTGATTTTGCTGGGGGTGGGAGGCTTAATTTTAATGTTATTGCTGATAGGCACTCCTGTTAAGCCCGTTAAGTTTATTGGTCATTTAGCTACTAAGCTTGTAGTGGGGGCACTTCTCTTATTTTTTGTGAATGCTTTTGGAACGAGTTTGGACTTTCATATTCCTATTAACCTATTTACAACGACTGTATCAGGAATATTAGGTATACCAGGTATCGCGGCATTAATTGTAATCAAAACCGTAATTCTTTAATACCTACAAAAAAATGTAGGTATTTTTCTTTTTATGTGTTGACATTAGATATTTATCCTGATATATTAATAAGCGTCGTCTTTGTTAGTGATAGAAACACATTGACAGGACGTAGAAATATCGGTAACATAAACGAGTCACTTTTTGAAGAAAAAAGTTATTGACAACGAAATATTATACTGATATAATATAAAATGTCTTGATGATCTTTGAAAACTAAACAAAACGAAGCGTCAACGTTAATTCTTTTTTATGAGCAATCAAACTTTTTTGGAGAGTTTGATCCTGGCTCAGGACGAACGCTGGCGGCGTGCCTAATACATGCAAGTCGAGCGAACAGATAGGGAGCTTGCTCCCTTGACGTTAGCGGCGGACGGGT
>NZ_JALAZE010000016.1 GCF_022809095.1 Bacillus kexueae | reverse complement strand
AAAGTAAAAGTTGAGGACCGTAGTAATGTGCCGGCAGCTGAAAAGAACGTTCACTGGATTGAAGTAGAATATTACGATGGCTTATATAATAGCAATATCGAATTCTCAATAGAACCATATAAAGTTGCCGATACTGGCTGGATTGGAGAGTTATATTCAAATACGAGCCTTTCGGGTGTACCAGTTATCTTAGGAGGAGAAAATGCTCTCGAACCGATTCAAAATCTAAATTTTGATTGGGGAGCGCAATCTCCACATCCATTCATTCCTAGGGATAACTTTTCAGCTCGATTTTTACGGAAAATAAATGTGAGTAATGAAGGCTATTATAGATTCAATTTGGCTGCAGATGATGGCATTAGATTAATAGTAAATGGGAAAAAAATTATTGACTCTTGGATTGATAGTAATAGCATCAGAGATGGTTTTGTATATCTTCCTAAAGGTCAACACGAAATAATAGTTGAGTATTATGAGAGAGCAGGAAATGCAAAATTAAACTTAAACTTCGAACTCACTGATTACGTTTTTGTGAGAAAAGAAGAAACTGTTGGAATGAATTGGGGGATGGGGAGTCCTGGAGAAGGAATATCTTCTGATGGATTTTCTGCAGTATTTGACCAATCTAGATTCTTTGAACGAGGCGATTATTTTGTTCAAACATTGGCAGATGATGGAGTGAAGGTCGAAGTTGATGGTAAATACTTAATTGATCGTTGGTCTGATTCATCTGGCAATATTGATAGAAGCCTTTGGCTAAATGTCCCAAGAGATCATCATTCCATAATCACTCATTACTATGAAAATAGTGGAAATGCATTTATCTTTTCGGATATAGTTCCATTAGGAGATTGGGTTGCATACTATTATTCCGACAAAAATATTGGTGGAAGTCCAGTTACCTCTAAGGTAATTTCGTCGCCTAGTAGCAAATTGAGCTTTGCAGAGAATAACGGAAGCGGGAGTCCAGTTCCAAATAAAGTATCTACTGATAATTTCTCCGCAAAATACTCTACAGCAGCTAGATTAAAAGAGGGAAGCTACATTATTAGAACGAAAGCTGATGATGGTGTAAGAGTATACTTAGATGGTGAATTAATTCTTGATAGATGGAGTAACAGTTCGCTAAGAGAAGACTCTATCTTGGTCAATATAAGTGATAGAAAGAATGTTAGTTCAAATGAAGCAAACATACACTGGATAGAAGTAGATTACTTTGAAAACACCGGACAAAGTTCAATAGAATTTGAGATTGTACCATTCAATCAAACTGACTATCAAAATCAGTGGATTGGCTTCGTGTACCCTAACAAAAACCTAACTGGCAATCCAGTAGTATTAGGTGGAGACAATTCTCTATACCCAATTACTAACTTAAACTTTAATTGGAAGAATGGATCTCCAAGTCCAATGGTGTCAAGTGATGGGTTTTCGGTAAGGTTCAAAAAAAGAGAGTATTTTGATAAAGGTACTTACACAATATATGCCCATTCAGATGATGGTGTAAGAGTCAAGGTTGATGGTCAGGTTGTAATTGATTCATGGTATAACGCAGGGGTTAATGGGATTGAAAAATATGTTAATATTCCACTTAATTCTGGATACCATGACCTTGAAGTGGAGTATTTTGAAAACATTGGCGATGCTTATATAAACTTATCTATATCAAAGTCTACTGATTTTCGTGTTCCTAATCGACCAGCACCTTATGGGCCAGATTTTTATGAAGTATCTAATGGTATCTTATACCATTATTTAGGGACACCGGAAAACAGAACAGCAAAGATTTATGTCAGTCCTGCTCCTTCTTTCTTAAAAGAGGGAAAAGTATATGTTAAAGATAGTGAAGATAAATTTTATGAAAGAACACCTTTTAGCGACGTATATGTCGGAAACTATCTTCCACCATATAAAGGTCTTGATTTAAGGTTACCTTCAACGGTTACAGCACAACAAATTGATAGTTACATTAAATCAATAGTGCCTGAAAGTCCATTAATTGGGTATGGAGCTGCCTACGTAGAAGCCCAAAAGAAATATGGTGTAAATGCATTATATTTAGTAGCACACTCTCTAGTAGAAAGTAACTGGGGAAGGTCTAACATTGCAAAGTATAAACATAACCTTTTTGGTTTTGGGGCATATGACAGTTGTCCATTTGAATGTGCATATTATTTCCCATCCTTTACTGAGAGCATTTATTATACTGCATATTATATTAGAACCAATTATCTGGATTCTAATGGAAAGTGGTATGGTGGTTCTCCTACGTTAAAGGGTATGAATGTGAGATATGCCACTGACCTTGATTGGGCTGAGAAAATAGCAGGCTTAATGCAACGAATTAAAGGGTACAATTCTTCTGAATATCAAAATGTGTCAGTTCTTCCAATTACGGATGGTCCACCTCCAGCTCCAGGACGAGATATACCAAACGGTGGTGAGTTCACGGTATACCCAGCTGGAGTTAAGGGATTAACAACTACTAGGGTAAACTTTAGAACTGATCCTGTTGTATCATCTCAAACTTATATTAGGACTCTAGATGAAAATACAGATTTGGAAGTTTTAGGTACTAATAACCAAGGGTGGTATAAAGTGAAAATTGGTTCAGAACAAGGGTGGATTTCCAGTGAATATGTTAATGTTCTAAACCTTTTAAAGGTAAATATTAGCTCTGGAAACTTAAATATCCGTTCTGAACCATCAACAAATTCAAGTATTGTAGGTAGCCTATCTAAGGATAGCTTTGTTGAAGCTGCATTAGAAAATAATAATTATGTTCTTTCTAACGGATGGTATAAAGTAAAGATTCCTTCTACTAGCTATTATGGTTGGGTATCAGGAGAGTTAGTTGTGCAAGTTGGAAGAAGGTAATATATGGGGTTGGCTCATGAACAATAAAATTGAGCCAACCTCTTTTTATTTTTAAAGACTCGATATAATGTTACAGAAATGTTTTAAATAATGTTTCCTTATTGACAAAAACTTGATTTAATAAGAAAATTAGTGATAGTGTTTTAACTTAAATGTTGAGATGTATCTCTCATAATTTATGTAGAGGTGATTTTTGTGGCTTTAGAAAGATCTACAGGAAGTAATTATTATGGAAATTTGTACTCCAATAAATATTTAAAAAATGAGGAAATTTCTTTTACTTCTATAGTCGAGAATAAAAAAAGATATTTATTTTTAAAAAGGGTACTTGACATTGTTATTGCGTTAATTGCATTAGTTGTTGCTTTTCCAATAATTGCCTTTACATCTATTCTTATCAAGTTAGAATCTAAAGGTCCAGCCTTTTTTACACAAGAGAGAATGGGTTTGAATGGTAAAAAATTCTATATTTATAAGTTGCGGTCAATGAGAGTAGATGCTGAAAAAGATGGTCCACAATGGGCATCTAAAAACGATAGTCGTGTTACTAGAGTTGGAAAGTTTATACGAAAAACAAGAATTGACGAACTCCCACAATTGATTAATGTATTAAAAGGAGACATGAGTATTTTTGGCCCTAGACCGGAAAGACCAGTTTTTGTTGAACAATTTTCAAGGGAAATTCCAGGTTTTGAAAAAAGACTTTTAGTTAAGCCTGGTTTATCTGGATGGGCACAAGTAAATGGTGGTTATGACATTTCTCCAAAAGAAAAATTAGAATATGATTTGTTTTATATTCAAAATATGAATATGAAGTTGGATTTTTTAATATTTGTTAAGACAATTAAAGTACTAATTACAGGTGATGGTGCAAGATAAAAGCTCTTATGGGAAATTATATTTCCCTAGAGCTTTTTTTTTATACCTTTTTAAAAAATTAATCCTTCTGTTTTTTTTATTATTAAATAGGGGATAAAAATAGTGTAGGATAAATTATTTGATTAAAATCGAAGGGATTTAGACAATGAATATAAGTATAATAACTGCTTCTTTATTGTCATTTTTCATTGCAATTACAACAACGCCGATTATAAAAAAATTAGCTGTATATATGAAAGTCATTGATTATCCAGATGAGAGGAAAGTTCATAAAAAAATAATGCCAAGAATGGGAGGTTTATCTATATTTTTGGCCTCAATCGCAGGGATAACTTTTCTAAATTTATATTCCAATGATTTAGGGATTATTTTTCTATGTGGGTTACTAATTTTGTTATTAGGAATCATTGACGATGTATTTCGTTTAAGTGCAAGGGTTAAGTTGTCTATAGAGCTTTTCGTAGCTGTTTTGATCGTACTTGATGGTATAAGGATAGAAACACTATCTTTACCTTTTTCTGATGAGAAGTTATTTTTAGGTAATTTCTCTTACCTTATTACTGTCTTATGGATTGTCGGCATAATAAATTCAGTTAATTTAATTGATGGGTTAGATGGTTTGGCGGCAGGAATCTCATTTATTAACTTACTATCGATAGCTATAATGGCTTACATGGCGGGGGAAGTAGTAATTTTAACTTTGAGTGCTATTGTAATGATGAGTACTTTAGGCTTTTTATTTTACAACTTTTATCCCGCTAAAATTTTTATGGGCGATACAGGGTCTCTCTTTTTAGGTTATGTAATTGCAATTCTTTCTCTCCTTGGCATGTATAAAAGTGTAACTCTCTTTAATATGATAATTCCGATAATTATTCTTGGGGTTCCAATCACTGATACATTTTTTGCTATTATAAGAAGGATATTAAATAGAAGACCAATATCTGAACCAGATAAGTCTCACCTACACCATAAACTTATGAATTTGGGGTTATCCCATAGAAATACTGTTTTGACGCTTTATGGAGTAAGTATTGTATTTAGTCTACTTGCCTTTATTTTAGTATCTTCTACATTATGGGTTTCAAGTATCATTATAATATTATTTATAATATTAGTGCAGGCAATAGCTGAGACTGTTGGTTTGGTAAATGATAAGTATAAACCATTTTTAAGTTTATTCAAAAAAATATGGGAAAGAAGAAAGAACCTTGTCTAGGACAAGGTTCTTTTATTTAATATTACCAAGGTTTTGGAGGTCCAAATGACTTCTGAGTTCTTCTTGAATCTCTGTCAAGGATAACTCATCAGGTTTGAAATAATAAACCCCATTTTTATAATCATCGTTTCCAGATATAGTTAAGGTTTCAATAGAAGCAGAATTAAAGTCACTAAACTTGTTTTGTAACGCTAATAACTCAATAACCTTAATGTTAGTTTGGACATTATTACCGATATGATTGCTAATTTCATCAATTTTAAACAGGTTGTTCGCTAGAGTCATTTTTTCAATCGCTGCCATTATGATCTGTTTTTGACGGTCATTCCGCCCAAAGTCACCTCTTGGGTCTTGTTTTCTCATTCGAGCATAAGCTAAAGCTTCTTCACCGTTTAAATGCATTTCTCCTTCTGTGAATTGAATATAAGTCCCGTCTTCGTCACTTTTTTCTTTAAAATCGAAAGGTACTTCAATCGTTACTCCACCGATTTCATCAATGATATCTTTAAACCCTTGAAAGTTTACAGTTGCGTAGTAATCAATAGGGATTTCGAGTAAATGTTCTACAGATTTAATAGTCTCTTCCTTACCACCGTATGCGTATGCATGATTGATTTTATCAACTTTATCTGTTTTTTCTATATAAACTTCGGTATCTCGAGGAATACTAAGAAGCTTCATCGTACTGGTATTAGGATTAAAGGTTGCTACTAGGAGAGAATCAGTTCTTCCATTCGCTCCTCCACTTGAGTAATCTTCGATTCCCATTAATAAGACGGAAAATGGATCCTTTGTAATTTCGACATTGTCTAAGCGAAGATTGGATTTTTCTCCTCTTTCTAATTCCTCATAGGAGCTATTGGCAGCACTTAATGCTGAAATCATGACGTACCCAGAATATCCAACGATGCTTAATAAAAATAAAAGTAGAACAAGTAATAGCCGTCTTAATCTACGCTTTTTTCTCTTTTTTTGTTTTCTGACCATTCGTTTGCCATGTTCCATGGTGTTTTCCCCTTTACATACTAATCTCTTTCTCCAAATACTCTGTCACACTTTCCTCTATTTCTGCTTTTCCGTTCGTTAGCTCGACCATCCACTCTTTGAACGTCTCTTTTTCTTCTTCTTTTACATACGTCTCAATGATGACGTCTTCTAAGTAGTGAATTTCTTTAACGATGTATTCGGAGTTACGGAGTTCGTTTTCAAGTTTGCCAAGCCATGTATAGTCAACCTTTGTCTTTATAATGCGCATTAATTTGCGTTCTACTACGCCGATGTTATTGAGCCCTTCTGAGACGGCTTTGCCGTATGCACGGATTAAGCCACCTGCGCCTAGCTTAATTCCCCCGAAGTAACGGGTGACGACAGCGACAGTGTCTTTTAATTGACGCTTTTTCAAAACTTCAAGCATCGGTACGCCAGCAGTACCGCTAGGCTCTCCATCATCATTTGCTTTTTGAATATGATCATGTTCGCCGATGAGATAGGCAGAACAATTGTGCGTCGCGTTCCAATGTTTCTTTTTTATTTCTTGTATGAACTGTTGTGCTTCTTCTTCAGTTTTGGCACGACTTAAATAACAGATGAATCTTGATTTTTCAATGACAATTTCATGCTCACCGTATTCTTTAACGGTATAATAGGATGTAAGCACGCTTGTCCACCTCCTTTAAAGGATTTGGCAAGAGAATTAAGACATTCTGCTCTTTTAAAAGTATATATATTATGGAAGAATAATGAGACAATTACATTCTTCTATTATAAAACGACAAATTTCTTACATCAATTGAAGTTTTGGTTACAAGTTTTTAACAATGGAGGTTTTAACAGTGGATTCCAAAACTTTTGATTCAAAAGTTTTAGATAAAATCATTGAGAATATGCTTCAAGCTGTTCAAAATAGTAAAAATGAAATTTTTAAAATTGGGGAAACCTCTCGCCAGGAATATGAAAACTTAGTACGAGAGTTAAAAGTGATAAAAGAACAGGTCAATGAAGTCATTGATAAAAGTGATAAATTGGCAATTCAATCGAAATATGCACGGCAGCGCCTCGTAGAAGTGAACCGTAATTTTCAAAAGTTTACAGAAGAAGATATTCGGGTAGCTTATGAAAAGGCGCATGCTCTTCAGCTTGAGCTAGCAACGTTAGTAGAGAAAGAAAAGCTTTTAAGAAACCGACGTGATGAATTGGAGCGACGTCTTGTTGGATTGCAAGATATGATTGAGCGGTCTGAACATTTAGTCGGGCAAATCTCCGTTGTGCTTAATTACTTAAACCAGGATCTTCGTCAAATGGGAGACGTACTTGAGGATGCTCGTCAAAAACAAGAGTTCGGCTTACGAATTATCGAGGCCCAAGAAGAGGAGCGGAAACGCTTATCACGTGAAATTCACGATGGTCCTGCACAACTATTGGCAAACGTACTGATGCGTTCTGATTTGATAGACCGAATCTTTCGTGAGAGAGGCACAGAAGAAGGGTTTAAGGAAATTCGGAGCTTCCGTGAAATGGTTCGAGGAGCTTTATATGAAGTGCGACGAATTATCTATGATTTGCGTCCGATGGCTTTAGATGACTTAGGTTTGATTCCAACCCTCAGAAAATACTTAGCGACGGTCGAAGAATATGATGGGAATACGAAAATTGTCTTCCATTCACATGGGACAGAAGAGGAGCGCCTACCAACGCAATTTGAAGTGGCACTTTTTCGGTTAGTTCAAGAAGCGGTTACAAACGCATTGAAGCATGCCGAAGCATCACAAATTGACGTAAAAGTAGAAGTGCTAACTGATAAAATCAACCTTGTCATTAGAGACAATGGAAAAGGCTTTTTAGTCAACCAAGTTCGTGCAGAAAAGAAAAATTCCTTTGGTTTGATGGGAATGAAAGAACGCGTTGAGTTGTTGGATGGGAAAATAGTCATTAACTCAATGCCGGGACAAGGAACTGTAATCGTGATACAAGTCCCTCGAAATGCGTAATTTGACGGATTGACGCTTTTTAGATAAAATCGCGACAATGGTAGTGGGAGGAGTAGACATGACGGATAAAATTAAGATAGTTTTAATAGATGACCATCAGTTGTTTCGTGAAGGTGTTAAACGTATTTTAGATTTTGAACCTGCGTTTGAAGTAGTAGCAGAGGCAGAGGACGGAAGCCAAGCTTTAATGGTTGTTCAAGAAAATGATCCAGACGTCATAATCATGGATATTAACATGCCAAATGTAAACGGCGTTGAAGCAACGAAGCAGTTAGTCGAAGCAAACCCAGACGCAAAAGTGATCATCTTATCGATTCACGATGATGAAAACTACGTAACACGTGCCCTAAAGACGGGAGCCCAAGGGTACTTACTAAAAGAAATGGACGCCGATACGTTAATTGACGCGGTGAAAGTAGTAGCCGATGGTGGATCCTATTTACACCCGAAAATTACACATAATTTAGTAAAAGAATTCCGTCGCCTTGCATCTCAAGGACAAGTGACTAATGTTCACCAAGTACCGACGGAAATTCGCAGACCATTACATATTTTAACTCGGCGCGAATGTGAAGTATTACAAATGCTTGCTGACGGAAAAAGCAATAGAGGAATTGGCGAAGCGCTATTTATCAGTGAAAAAACCGTTAAAAACCACGTAAGTAACATTTTACAAAAAATGAATGTAAACGACCGTACTCAAGCTGTTGTCGTAGCCATTAAAAACGGCTGGGTTGAGGTTCGATAAGTGGAAGAGAGCCCAAGCTTACATGCTTTGGGCTCTTCTTATATTTCGGAATAGGGGCGGATTCGTGCGCTGTCGAAACGCTCGGGATCATGCAGGTATCGCCCAAATGAGAAGCATCGCCGCCCAAGTGTGAGAAGTTTACGCTCAAGTACGTGAGAGCATCGCCCGAATGGTAAGGAAATACGCCCAAGTACGTGAGATTATCGCCCAAATGTGAAGGATATACGCCCAAGTGAGAGAGCACGGCCCAAGTGTGCAGGGTATCCGCCCAAGTGAGAGAGAGCACGGCCCAAGTGTGCAGGGTATCCGCCCAAGTGAGAGAGAGCATCGCCCGAATGTGCAGGGCATCGCCCAAGTGTGTATGAGCACGGCCCAAGTGAGAGAGAGCATCGCCCGAATGTGCAGGGTATCGCCCAAGTGCGTATGAGCACCGCCCAAATGTGAGGGATATCCGCCCAAGTGAGGAAGAGCGCGACCCAAATGTGGAGGGTATACGCCCAAATGTGAGGAAGTATTGCCCAAGAGAGCAGGATACTTGTCTAAGTAAGTGAAAGCGGCACCCAAACTTTCTGGGGAATCCGCCCCATCCATAAAAAATGAAGACGAAATTCTTAATCGAATTTTTCGCTTTAAGAAGGATTTTACACTTCCATCATGAATAGTACTATTGTCAATTTTAAAAAGAAGGTGAAGTATTGATTTTGAAAGAAAGGAAAAAACCGATCAAACTTCTTGCGCTAGAGGCTCTTTTCCGAAGAATCCCGCAAGACCACATCAAAAAAGAGTGTATTGAGAGTGAACTAATTAAAAGAAAAGCGGGGTATAAAGGTGAACGGAATTTAGATTTTCATTTATCTTATTGTGACCTAGATGATGCGTTGATACTAAACGATGTAAGATTGATCATAAAGAACTCCCCTTTTCAGGTTGATACAATAATTATTTTCCCACACTTTATCCTCTTAATTGAATCGAAGTACTATATGGGCACCCTCACCTTTGATGATCATTTCAAACAAATGAGAAGAATTATAGGAGATGACGAAGAGGCCTATTTGCATCCAGTTTTGCAAGTGCAACGACATTCTATGTTGTTTCGTCAATGGTTATTATTAAAGAATATCCCCATTCCTACTGTTGAATTTGTTGTGGTCATGAGTAATCCAAGCGTTGTTCTAAAGTCGGGTGAGACAGAGTTAAGCCGAAACATTATTCGCATTGACTCTCTTTATCATTTTATCAATGACTTAAAAAGGAATAATTCAACAGCTACTATATCAAAGGTCATGAGAGGAAAAATGGCTAACCTAATTCTTCAAAATCATGCTGAACATCATCCAGATATTTTAAATCAATTTCAAATACAACCGAGAGACATCATCTGCGGAGTTCAGTGCCCTCATTGTAAGTTTATCCCTATGCAAAGAAAACGAAAAAAATGGTATTGCACACGATGTCATGAGTATTCTACCAACGCACATTATGAGGCAATTAACGATTATTTTTTACTTTTTAAAAACTATATAACCAATCAAGAGGGGAGAGATTTCCTTAAAGTAGATTCTCGTTATGTAGTCAAACGACTGTTAAGATCTTTGAATCTTGAGGAAAGAGGAGAGACGAGTGGTAGGAAGTATTACTGGAAGAGGAGTTTATGAGGGTACACCACACGTCAAGCAGGCGAAGCCTAAGTTTACAGGGAAATCGCCTAAGTGAGTGAAAGTATCGCCCAAGTGTGCAGGGTATCCGCCCAAGTACGTATGAGCACCGCCCAAGTGTGTAGGGTATACGCCCGAGTGTGTATGAGCACGGCCCAAATGTGAGGAGTATCCGCCCAAGTGAGTGAGAGTACGGCCCAAGTGTGCAGAGTATCCGCCCAAGTGAGAGAGAGCACGGCCCAAATGGTAAGGAAGTCCGCCCAAATATGTAAAATCATCGCCCAAATTTATTGGATTACCCCTGCTACAAACGACTACAACCAATTCCTTTAGTGGAAAAATTCGCCCCTCTATGGAAACCTAATGAAATCTTTCGGCTTTTTCGATAAAATAATAAGAGTGAAAAAACTATTGGTTAAGGATGGTATATACATGAAAATTGCGATCGTAACGGATAGTACGTCGTATATCCCAAAAAATGTGCGTGAGGAATTGAACATTCATATGATTCCTCTTAGTGTCAATTTCGGACAAGAATCGTACCGGGAGGAGTTGGACATCACTGCCGAGCAGTTTTGGGAAGAATTAAAGGTTCGAGAAGAGTTACCAACGACATCTCAACCGGCAATCGGTGAGTTTGTTGAGTTATTTGAGCAATTAGCAAAAGAATATGATGCAGTCATCTCGATTCATCTTTCAAGTGGTATTAGCGGAACATACAATGGTGCTGTAACAGCTGGACAAATGGTTGAAGGAATTCAAGTGTATCCTTTTGATTCTGAAATTAGCTGTATGGCACAAGGCTTCTATGCGATGGAAGCGGCACAATTAGTACAAGCAGGGAAAACACCTGAAGAAATTATCCAGCATTTAGATGAAATGAAGAAAACAATGCGCGCTTATTTCATGGTCGATGATTTATCTCATTTACAACGTGGTGGACGATTAAATCGTGCGCAAGCGCTCGTAGGAAGCTTACTTCAAATTAAGCCGTTGTTGCATCTCGAAGACAAAGTAATCGTGCCGTTTGAAAAAGTGCGTACGCAGAAAAAGGCTATCAAACGTATTTATTCTCTATTCGATGAAGATGCGAGTACGGGCGCTCCATTACGTGCGACCGTTATTCATGCGAATCGACCGGAAGAGGCAAAGAGTATTTTGGAAGAATTGTCTGCTAAATATCCTCATGTTGAGTTTTATGAAAGTAGCTTTAGTCCAGTTATCGGAACTCATTTAGGGGAAGGTGCTTTAGCGGTCGGCTGGTACAAATTAGTGTAACGGTCGGCCCCGACCCTTTCTTCACGTTAATCGTAGCATATGTTGCTACGATTCCCCTTTTTCCTTTCAGATCTATTTTCTCCATTGAAATCCTCATTTTTAAAGGAGTTGATTCCAATTCGCGGATTACATTTACGAGAAGAGGAATTTATTTTAAGTGATTCTCAAGATGTAGAAATAGAACAAGGAGTGATACGAAAAAACAACGCCTATTTCTGTAACCGCTGTGGAAATGAAGACCCATCCATGTTTGCCTCTTATCAGTGTGCTCGATGCGAGAAAGAATGTACATACTGCCGAAGCTGCATCATGATGGGGCGAGTGAATGAATGCACATCTTTAGTCAGTGCGCCCATTCGTGCCCCGCTAAAACCAAGGCCTATTCAGTTGAAGTGGGATGGTACGTTATCTAAAGGACAAGAAAAAGCTTCAAATCAATTAGTGAACACATTAGCTAAAAATGAATCGTTATTAATTTGGGCGGTGTGTGGAGCAGGGAAAACAGAAATTTTATTTCGCGGAATTGAAAAGTCGCTTCAAGATGGAAAATATGTTTGTATTGCAACCCCTCGGTCAGACGTTGTTCGTGAACTGGCCCCTCGACTAAAACGAGTATTTCCTGATGTAGAACTGACTGTTTTATACGGAGGAAGTGAGGATCGAGGGAAAATCTCCCCGCTTGTCATCGCTACGACACACCAGTTACTCCGATATAAAGAAGCGTTTGATGTAATGATTATTGATGAAGTGGATGCCTTTCCTTATTCAGTCGATGCCACTCTCACTTTTGCTGTTCAGAAGGCCCGCAAACCAAAAAGTTCCCTCATTTATTTAACTGCTACCCCTTCAGAAAAAATGAAACGAAAATTTCCTTCTTCGCACATCGTGAAAATCCCCGCGCGTTACCACGGATACCCCTTACCGATTCCGACCTTTCAGTGGTGTGGAAATTGGAAAAAAGCCATTCAAAAAGAAAGACTTCCAAAAGTTATTACCCATTGGATTCAGCATCAATACGAAAATCACTATCAAGCTTTTTTATTTGTTCCCCATGTTTCCATGTTGAAGGCAACAGTTCCGTTGTTATCCAAAAAGTACCCTAATATTGAAGGGGTGTATGCGGAAGACCCCGATCGAAAAGAGAAAGTGGAGCGATTTCGAAAGGGGGATGTACGCATTATGGTAACGACAACCATTTTGGAAAGAGGTGTGACGATTAAAGGGGCAAACGTCGCTATCTTTGGGGCAGACGATCCTGTTTTTACGGAAAGTGCACTTGTCCAAATTGCGGGACGGGTCGGACGAAGCCAAGAACGACCTACAGGTATCATCACGTTTTTTCACGGTGGGAAAACAAATGCTATGGTCGATGCGAGAGACCATCTTATTACAATGAATCGATTAGCGAAGAAAGAAGGGCTATTAAGAGCATAACCTTTTTTGTCAATTCTTCAAGCGCAATCATCGAAGATCCCCTAGCTTCCTTCCAAGATAGGTGAATAGTGTATGTTTTTCTTGTTGTTACAGAAAGTTTAAGTTCAATAAAGTGTTAAAGTATTCTCTTTACAGTTTTTTGGGTATCTAGCTCCAAGCGCCATCAGCTCGGGTCACTTCGGCCCTGCTGTGGCGACGGAAGCCTCCTCGCAGGTCCTCCAGCGCCATGCGCCTAAGGACTTGCGCTTTGTGCTTTTCTTATTTAATCTTTCGGTGAATGCAACTAAATAACCAGCGAAGAATTGAAGAAATGAGGAAATAATAGGTCCTTTCGAATAAGAAAGGAAAAAACAACGATTGGAGTCGTTCTAATACTGAAAAATTGATAGTTTTTACCTGTCTGATTTTCTTTTGTTTTTCCTTTATGAACTCATGCATGGAATTGCGCCTATAAATGAACGAAAAAATCTATGATGATGGTTCCGGTTCTACTGAAACCGTTAAGACTTTCGGCTTGTTTTTTTACACATTTCAACAAAATAAGACAGATATAGGGAAGATTGTCGAAGATTCTTTTTCCATGTAAAATCTTCAATTGTTGAGCGTACGCTCCAAAGTAGAGAAAAGGAGAGAGTAAGTTGGACTGGATACATTTAACATCCTTTTCGATTATAGCTTTATTTATGATTTCACTTTTGACATACAACGCTGTTTTAACAAGACAGCTAAAGCTTTTGAAAAAGAGTATGTATGTCGTTATTAAACAACAAGATGAACTGAAAAAATCTTTGCAGCCTAGTATACGCACAAAGCTTATGAAATCAAACAGTTAAGGGAGGAGAAAAAAATCTACATTTTACATTCACTTAAAAAACATACGAGGTGATGGAGATGGAACAACATGTACAGCAGCGCGGGATACTCGTCAAACCTGCATGGAAAGTCATGCGGTTTGCGCCCGTATTTGAGCTTTTCATCTTATCGTTAGATCTTGCCCTTATTTTTCAATCATTCCTAGCATTTCTTGTGGCGACCGCGATTTTCTTAACGGTCTATCCTTTAAAAGAACTGCGCATTTTATTTTTCGCGATGGGATGGGGAATCGTCGGCTGTTGGATAGGATTTATGTTCGATAGCACGGCCGGCATGATTATTTTATCAATTTTATTTTTCTTTACTTCATTTGGCGTGCATATATTTGGATTAGAGGACTTATTAGACGCCGAAAAGTAGATCTAGGTAAAGGGGAATGGAAATGGAACGTATTACGAAAACGCGTAAACAGCGTATCGAAGAACAGCGGAAACAAAAGCGAAAACGTATCGTTTATTCTGCGGCAGCGCTCACGGTTACAACAGTTCTATTAACGGCAGGCAACAACGTGAAAGCGTGCGATTGTGTAGATGAATACGTTGTAAAAGCTGGGGACACATTGTATTCGTTAGCGAAACGGTATGGCGTGACAGTTGAGCAATTAAAAGAAAAAAATAATTTGAGTAGCAATCTCATTCACGTCGGACAAACCTTACACGTTCCGTTTTTGAATGAGCGCAAAGAATTGCCGTTTGTTGGTGAACGGAAACATATTATTCAAAAAGGCGATACATTATGGGAGTTGTCGAAGCGTTATGGTGTTAGTGTGGAAACACTTCAACAGGTCAATCAACTCAAAAGTTCAATCCTAATCGTTGGCCGGGCGCTAATCATCCCAGAGAAAAATATAAACGCCACTCACTACACTGTTCAGCCAGGTGATACATTGTATTCTCTTGCTAAACGTTTTCGAGTAACGATTGAAGATTTAAAGAAAGAGAATGGCTTACAACATGATATTGTCTACATTAACCAAAAACTACAAATCCCTTCACAACATACATTCCGTCAGCAAGCTACTTTGGTCGGGGCTGTTGACACAACGTCTTTAGAATTTCTCATTGAAGGGATGCCAGTAGTAGTGGAAGTGTCGTATGGCGCGACACAATCCTATAAGTCCCTTTCTGGTCAAAAGGGATGGTTAACGTATACAATTTCGGGGGAATCAAACCGCCCGGCGTTGATTAGTTTTGAAAGGGAGTCTTAAGACTCCTTTTTTTTATCGTCAGAAAAAAGGAAAATTTTAATAGTCTTTGCAAACGAAGATAGAAATCTCTTGTTCTTATGTAATTTTTTCCACTATAATAGTAAAAAAGCAAACTTTCTTACATAAAGGTCCTCATTTTTTTATATTAGTTTCGAAATGTTTTATTGTGATAAACATATAATGGTGCCAAAGATGTAGTTATGAATAAAAGTTAACCGCTTTCGCCCTACAGTATGCTACGAAAATAAATATATAAAAAGAGAGTTGGAGGTAGCAAGGATGGTAATCAATGCGATGGAGAAGATAATGGCTGAACTTTTAGAGGAGTATTTAGATCAACTCCAGATGAGTTGTACATGTGAGGCATGCAAAGCAGATGTATTAGCCCTCGTATTAAACAAAGTAAAACCACGCTATGTAACCGATGAAGGGAAAGTCGCTTATGTGAAAGCGAAATACATTGATAAGCAAGAGTTAACATCGTTAATCGTTGAATTAGTAGAGTGCGCCAAAATCGTATCGAAACAACCGACCCACCAACAAAAAGGAGAGGAGAACAATTAATTGCTTATGTTGCCATAAAGAGATGAAAGTAGTCCATCTTTGGCAGTTTGTTTTTTGGAAATTGGATTTACGTCCACTCTGTATAGAATGTGAAAGGGAATTCGAGCGAATCACTGAACCTATTTGTCTAAAATGCGGACGGCCTCAGCAAGATGACGCCGTTTGTAGCGATTGCGTCGAATGGGAGAGGCGTCTAGGAACTGAGAGAACTTTACGACAAAATCGCTCTATTTTTCTTTATAGCGATTGGATGAAAGAATTGATGAATCGTTATAAATTCCGAGGAGATGCGATACTTGCCCAAATCTTTCAACCTTATCTTCAACAAGCGAAAAAGCGTTATTTTCCCCATGCGCTTACGATTATCCCAATCCCTTTAGCGGAAGACCGTTTACTAGAACGTGGGTTTAATCAAGCGCTCCTACTTGCGCAACTTCTAAATCTCCCTATCATTGAACCTCTTAAAAAAGGAAAATCCTCCAAACAGTCAAAAAAATCTCGCCATGAACGAATCCATTCAAAGAACCCATTTTTTGTTTCTGATCCTCAATTGGTTATAGGGAAATCGATTCTTTT
The DNA here is from genome assembly GCF_022809095.1 of Bacillus kexueae. Lineage (GTDB taxonomy): Bacteria > Bacillota > Bacilli > Bacillales > Aeribacillaceae > Bacillus_BZ > Bacillus_BZ kexueae. Next base: position 9,351 of record NZ_JALAZE010000016.1, on the reverse strand, counting down.
AATCGATGACATTTACACGACAGGTACAACGTTACATCAAGCGGCTATCAAACTATACGAAGCGGGTGCAAAGGATGTCCAATCATTAACATTAATTAGAGGTTAACTTTTTGTAAATTCTCCCGATATAATAAGTAGTAATATTGACATGAAGGAGCTTAAAACATGGGGGAACTAGCAAATTGTCCAAAGTGTAATGCTTTATTTATAAAATCAACGTTTAAAACCATTTGTGATGCCTGCTTTAAAGAAGAGGAGAAAGCGTATGAAACGGTTTATAATTTCTTACGTAAGCGGGAAAATCGTACGGCAACGTTGTTAGAAGTGGTCGACGGAACGGGTGTTTCAGAAGACTTGATATTAAAATTTATTCGTCAAAAACGTTTGCAGCTTTCAAACTTTCCGAACTTAGGGTATCCATGTGACAAATGTGGGAAGGCGATTCAGGACGGAAAGTTGTGCACAAATTGCGCGAAAGAGCTAAAAGCTGAAATTGAAAAGCTACAAAAGTTTGATGAATGGAAAAAGGATAAAGGGGACAATGGTTCCACATACTATGCTAATAAGCCTAAAAAAGATTAATTTCTTAAATAAATAAGAGAACAACCGATAATATAAGTAAGAAAATCGTGCATCGGAAGGAGTGAAACAATGAGAATTCAAAACTATCGGACGAACGGGATTGACTTATACAATAAGCAAGTGGAAAGAAATCAACCAAAATCAGAAGTAAAGCAAAAAGAAGATAAACTCGAAATTTCAAAAGAGGCGCAAGCATTACAAAAGTCAAAGGAAATGATCCAACAGCGTCAAGAAAAGGTTCAACGAATTGAACAGCAAGTTCAAAGCGGGACTTATTCAATCAATGCAAAAGAAATCGCCAAAAGCATGATTGACTTTTTCCGTAAGCAATAAGGGGGCTTAAACAAGTGAACGCAACAAAGCTTATTGACTCGTTGGAAAAGCTACTTACCCTTCATGAACAATTATACGAAATAGCGACGGAAAAAACGGTTGTATTAAAGGAAAATAAAGAGCTGTCACACTTGCAGGAACTGTTAAAAAAAGAGCAGTTGCTTGCGCGGAAAATTCAGCAAACGGAACAAGAGCGGATTTTTTTAACAAAACAATTTTTAAACGGTTCAGAAGATCAAAGTTTAACCGCATGCATCAACAAAGCAGAAGGAACGGAAAAAGATAAGCTACAAGAGATGCATGTACGGTTTATTGAGATCATGTCTAAGCTAAAGGCAGCCAACTACTTGAACCAACAGCTTACACATCAAGCGTTACAATTTATCAATTTCACGCTTGATACGGTCATGCCGCAGGAGAAAAGTGTAACGTATCGTCATCCGAATCATCAAACAGAAAACGTTCCGAAGCAACGTTCCATGTTTGATTCGAAAGCGTAACGGAGGAATCAAAATGAGTTCGACATTTTTAGGAATAGAAATAGCAAAAAGTGCGCTTCGTGCTCAACAAAGCGCATTGTATACGACAGGACATAACATTGCGAATGCGAATACACCTGGTTACACAAGGCAACGTGTCAATTTAGAACAAAACAACCCGTATCCAGCTCCCTCTTTAAACCGCCCAGAATTGCCAGGGCAAATCGGAACGGGTGTTGCACAAAGTGAAGTACAACGTGTTCGGGATGGATTTCTAGACGTTCAATACCGAGGAGAAGCGAATAAACTCGGTTACTGGGATTCCCGTGCCCAAGCGCTTGAAAAAATGGAAGAAATCATGAACGAGCCGTCAGATGCCGGATTAGCCGCGACGATGGACCAATTCTGGCAATCGCTGCAAGACCTCGCCTTAAACCCGACGAATGCAGGGGCACGTGCCGTCGTGAGAGAACGGGGGATTGCTGTAGCGGAAACTTTTAATTACTTGTCGAATTCCTTAACTGCTATTCAACAAGATATTAAGAGTGAAGTTGATATAACGGTAAAAGAAGTCAACTCGTTATTACGTCAAATTAACAACATCAATACACAAATTGGTGAAATTGAACCGCACGGGTATTTACCAAATGATTTATACGATGAACGAGACCGCTTATTAGATCAACTATCATCGCTTGTGAACATTAAAGTCACACCTGTTTCAAGTGGTGGAAATGCCAAAGAAATTGCAGAAGGAAAAGTAACGGTTGAATTAATGGATGAAAATGGTCGTTCACTCGGAACGATTGTAGACGGGAAAAACTTAAAAGTAAAAGAGCTTTCGGTTAAATATGATGGAAGTAATGGCCTTGTAAGCGGAATTTCGTTTGGAACTACAGATGTTAAAATTCAAGATTTTACGTCTTCTGGAAAGTTACTTGGGAATATTCACTCGTATGGGTATACATACACGACGGGCAGTGGAACAGTCGTGAAAGAAGGACTTTATGAAGAGATGATTCAAAATCTCGATGCTTTAGCCTATGACTTTGCAACGAAGTTCAATCAAATTCATCAATCAGGGTGGAGTGTTTCCGATATTCAAGCAGGTACTCAAACACCGAAAGAATTCTTTGACGTTTCGGGAGCGAATTCGGATAAATCGGGTGCGGCTTCAAGTATTAAGTTATCTGGAGACATTCAATCGCTTGATGATATCGCAGCCTCTAAAACAGGGAATATGGGGGACGGATCAAATGCCGTTGAGTTAGCGGAAGTGAAAAATAGTAGCTTTTCTATCAACGGAAGCTATACAACCGTTCAAAACTATTACGAAAGTTTAATAGGTGGAATGGCTGTAGACGCTCAAGAAGCGAATCGTCTGAAACGAAACTCAGAAGAACTAACGTCAGCTGTAGACTTGCGCAGACAATCGGTCAGCGCAGTTTCGCTTGATGAAGAGATGTCCAACATGATTCAATTTCAGCACGCATACAATGCAGCTGCTCGAATGATTACGTTACAAGACGAAATTTTAGACCGAATCATTAACAATATGGGATTAGTTGGAAGGTAGGTGACGACCAATGCGTGTAACACAATCAATGCTCGCGCAAAACTCATTACGAAACATTAGTAGCAGTTACGAGAAATTAGGCAAATATCAAGACCAGCTCGCAACCGGGAAAAAAATCACCCGCCCATCCGATGACCCTGTCGTTGCGATGAAAGGGATGTATTACCGAACGAACTTAACAGAAGTCGAACAATATAAACGTAACATTTCCGAAATTTATCAGTGGATTGAAAACTCTGAGGCGGGGCTTGAGCATACGAACCAAGCGCTACAGCGTACGCGTGAGCTGCTTGTCCAAGCTTCAAACGGTACAAACAGTGGAAGTGACTTAGAAGCCATCGCTGCTGAAATCAAACAAATTAAAAGTGATATTGTAACAGTAGCAAATACACAAGTAGCCGGTCGTTACATTTTTAACGGAACGGTGACAGATCAACCACCAGTACAAGACGGAGATCCACCAATTGCGACTATCAATACAGATTCGTTTATGGTAGAAGTGTCAAAAGGTGTAAAGCTTCGCGCGAATGTTAATGCGAACAATGTATTTGGTCAAGATCTATTTGATACGTTACAAAGCATTCAAAATGCTTTAGAGTCTGGAAATCAATCCAATTTAAGTGACTTATTGAAAGAGCTAGATGGACATTTAGACCAATTAAATGCGGAGTGGTCTGAATTAGGGGCACGTTACAACCGTGTTGAATTCGTCGACAATCGAATTCAAAATCAAGAAGTGATTGCAAGCCGCATTTTATCCGATAATGAAGATGCGGATATGGAAAAGGTCATTGTTGATCTGAAAACACAAGAAAGTGTGCACCGTGCCGCATTGGCAGCCGGTTCGAAAATCATTCAGCCTACTTTAGTCGACTTTTTACGATAATAAATTGAAGGATCCAATTTTGGGTCCTTTCTTATTATGCGAGGAGTGAGATAGATGAAACTACCTCAAATTCGTTTGGAATCTCAACAGGCGAGAATTAGCATGACAACGACTCCACCTCATCAATCAATCGAACAACCGCAGGCGGAGCTAGACATTCAAAATCCTAAAATTGAAATGGAAATTCACCGCACACCTTCTAAATTAACCATTGACCAAACAAAAGCATGGGAAGATATGGACTTAAAACATATCTTTCGACGAATTGAAGAATATGCCGAAAACGGCTATCAAGATTGGTTAAATGGATTAGCGAGAATGACCGAGCAAGGAAATGAATTAATGAAGATTGAAGACGGTGGAAATCCAATTGCAACTCAAGCGAAATTTAACAGTGAGTCACCGACGAAAGAATTTAATGTTGGCTGGGTTCCATCTCATTTTAGTGTGAAAATAGATTACAATCCAGGTAAGGTTGATATCGAGTGGAAGGCGCAACCTGCCGTCAACAACTCAAAACCGAAAAAGCCAATTGTTGACTACAAGCCTGGCAATGTGAACATTGAAATGGAACAAAAAGCAAATGTAAAGGTAGACTTTGAAAACTTATTGTTTAAAGGGATTAATTTTGAAATGAAAATATAAAGGTTGTGTGAAGGATGAAGTTACAAACAAAATATCATGGAGAAATCGAGATAAAAGACACAGAGGTTATTGAGTTCTCTACAGGAATCCCAGGATTTATCAATGAAAAGAAATTTGTCATCCTGCGTCTTGAAGAGGAATCGCCGTTTTTTATATTACAATCAGTTGGTACGCCTGAACTTGCATTTGTCTTAGCTATCCCGTTTCTCTACTTCAAGGACTATGAGATTGAGTTAGATGAAAATACGATTTCCCAATTACATATTGAGCGTGAAGAAGACGTGTCTGTGTACTCGATTTTAACCGTTAAAGATCCGTTTGAGCAAACAACTGCCAACCTCCAAGCACCAATCATTATTAACAATCAATCAAAGCGTGGCAAGCAAATCATTCTGACAAACACCTCTTACAAAACGAAACATGTACTTTTTGAACGAATGAAAGAGGAGGTGTAAGCCGTGCTCATCTTGTCCCGAAAATTAAAACAATCGATCATGATTGGTGATGACATCGAAATTACCGTTACAGCGATTGAAGGAGACCAAGTCAAAATCGGCATTAAAGCACCTAAAAACATCGATATACACCGAAAAGAAGTGTATCAAGACATCCAAACCGAAAACGAATCGGCGTCTCAAATCTCTCTGGATCTCCTTAGTAAAATAAAAATGAAAGAAATTGAAAAAAAGGATTAAAACTTGATCATCCTCTTCCGATATAAATAGTGGAAGGTGCTACTTAGTACCGAAAACTGGCCCACAAGGACGTCGGCCGTAAAATTCAAGGAGGAATGATTTTTTATGCGTATTAATCACAACATCGCGGCGTTAAATACGTACCGCCAATTAACAGCAGGCTCTATGGCTTCATCTAAGTCTATGGAGAAATTATCATCTGGTCTTCGTATCAACCGTGCAGGTGACGATGCAGCCGGATTATCTATCTCTGAAAAAATGCGTGCGCAAGTACGTGGTTTAGAGCAAGCTTCTCGTAACGCACAAGATGGTATCTCTATGATTCAAACAGCTGAAGGTGCGTTAAACGAAACTCATGCGATTTTACAACGTATGCGTGAACTTTCTGTTCAAGCTTCCAACGATACGAACAGCGCTGACGACCGTGAGGCAATCGGTGAAGAGTTACTTCAATTAAAAGACGAAATCGATCGTATCTCTAAAACAACTGAGTTCAACGGAAAGAAACTTTTAAACGGTGACTTAGCTCCTACAGTATCTGGTGGTACTGCTTCTGTTGGTACAATGTTAACTACAACTGCGAATGCAACAATCTCAGACATCGATGTATCTGGTGCACTTGGTAGTGAAACGTATACACTTTCTAATGCTGGTGGTGGCCAGGTAACATTAACTCGTAGTAGCGACTCTGTTGCTCAAACAATTACACTTGACGCAACAATCGGTGCTGACGGTAAAATGACACTTGACTTCAACGAATTAGGCGTTAAGTTAGAACTTACAGGGGACTCTGCAAAAACAGCAGGTGACATCGCTACAGATTTAGATACGTTAAACATCACAACTGGTGCAAATGCATCTGCAAGTTTCGCAATTGGTTCTAACGGTACTGCGAACGAAAAGTTAAACGTTTCTTTTGATAAAATGGATTCTACTACATTAGGTACAGGTGTAGGTAGCTACATCAATAACGTAGTAACTGGTCCTGCAAACTCAATTGTTGACACATCTACAAAAGCAGACGCTTTAACAGCAGTTCTTGACGATGCAATCAAGCAAGTATCAACTCAACGTTCTAAACTTGGTGCTGCGCAAAACCGCTTAGAGCACACAATCAACAACTTAGGAACAGCATCTGAGAACTTAACAGCAGCTGAGTCTCGTATCCGTGACGTAGATTATGCCTTAGCTGCCTAGGCAGTGACAGGCACAGTCGTCCTAGCTGGAAACGGCTAGCGATTACGACCGGGTGAATTGCTGGAAACCCCTTAGAGCCTTTGATGCGACAACGTAGCTGGAAACGGCAAGCGTGAGCGCTTGAAAAATCAAAGGATTGGGCAATCGAGCAGCCAAGCTCCTGTGAGGAAACTCTGGAGAAGGTTCAACGACTAGGGTAAACCACCTAAAGCGAGAGCCATGGTGATGAAACCCGTAGGTGAAGCGATGGTGAGAGACATCGTGAATCCGAAGTGCCCGGCCCCTAACAGTTGAAGCTGAGGGTGAAGAGATAGTCTAGTCATTTGTGAAAGCAAATGTTCGCACGATGGCGAAAGAAATGATGGAGTTCACAAAGAACAACATCCTCTCTCAAGCAGCACAATCAATGCTTGCGCAAGCAAATCAGCAACCACAAGGAGTACTTCAGTTACTTCGTTAATTATCATAATTAATAGAGCTGTCTCATTAGAGGCAGCTCTTTATTTTTTAAAAAAATCCTGAATTTCTGTTAAACATTTAAAAATTCTTCCGATATAAGTATTGAAAGGTAAACATTAACTAAATATGCGCTATTTTAAATAATTAATAGGACTACTCAAGGATGAGTGAACATTACTTATTTTCTTTCTGCAGGATGCAGATAGAAGGTAGGTTTGTTTGCTCATCCTTTTTTACTTATATGTAGTGGTATTTGTCGTAATTTGTAGAAATGTTTTCCTTGAAGAAATCATTATCCATAGTAAGATTATTGTCATGGGTAAAAAGAACTATATTTAACAAATAAATTTAGATTGAAATTTTTGATATGTAAAAAAGCGAAAGGGGAGCTTTATATGCTTGTACTTGGTCGAAAACCTGGTGAATACGTTGTAATCAATGACAATATTAAAGTGAAAGTTGTAAAGAGCAATAAAGGTGATTTGCGGCTCGCCATCGACGCACCTAAGAATGTTCCAATTGTGCGTGGCGAAGTTTATGAAACGAACATGAAATCACAACAATCTGTAAAATAAATTGCTACTAACTCAAGGATGAGTGTCAATGGTATTGAATGTGCAGGATGCACAATATCATTGCCACTCATCCTTTTTTTTATCCCCTTTTGCTTATGGTTTTTGGGTTAATACCCTCTTCAAAAGAGGTTATTAATAAATACATTGGGAAAACGGATGTTCCCAACAAAAAAATATCAAAACACGGAGGTAATGAAACATGAGAATTAACCACAACATTGCGGCGTTAAATACTTACCGCCAACTTTCTGCAGGTTCTGCAAATGCATCAAAGTCTATGGAAAAACTATCTTCTGGTCTTCGTATTAACCGTGCAGGTGACGATGCAGCCGGATTAGCAATCTCTGAAAAAATGCGTGCACAAGTTCGTGGGTTAGAGCAAGCATCACGTAATGCACAAGATGGTATTTCTTTAATTCAAACGGCTGAAGGTGCACTAAACGAAACACACGCAATTTTACAGCGTATGCGTGAGTTAGCTGTTCAAGCATCAAACGATACGAACACTTCTGATGATAGAACTGAATTACAAAAGGAAATGAACCAGTTAACAGAAGAAATTAATAGAATAGGAAATAATACTGAGTTCAATACAAAGAAATTAATAAATGGAGATTTAACTGGTGCAGGAAGTGGAGCTACTCAAGTTAATGTAACTTTTGATTTTTCAGGAATTGGAGCTGGACAAACTGGTAGTACAGTTTTAACAATTGGAGGGACAGACTACACAATTGCTTGGGATAGCGGTACTGCCAATGATAATTCTGGAGCAAGTGACAATTTTAATGCAGCAACAAAAACAATTACTATTGCAACAGGAACAACAGATCCAAGCAACGTTGGAGATCGTATTGAAGCACAGCTTTTAGCAATGCGTGGTGCAGATCCTTCACTTTCTATTTCCGAATTTGACTTTAGTGGTAGCTCTGGTGAAGATTTGCAAATAGTTGCTACTACTGGTGGTGCCTATGATGGATCTGCTGGTCAAGGAATGGTACAGTTTAAAAGTGGTGTAAATCCTGTAACAACTGTAAATGCGGAAGGTTCTAATGGAACAAACGGTACAGCATCATTCCAAGTTGGTGCAAATGCTGATCAACAATTCTCTGTTTCAATAAATGATATGAGAGCTGTTGCACTCGGTCTAGCTAGCACTACTGCCGGTGGAGATGCAGACGGAGGTGCTGGATCTTCGGTCTTTGCTTCTGGAGCAGCTAACCAAATTACAAAAGATGTGACATCTGGAACTGAGTATGCGTTAGATATTTCTGACGCTACAAAAGCTACGGATGCTATTGCAGTAATTGATAATGCTATTAAAACAGTTTCTCAAGAGCGTTCAAAACTAGGTGCTTATCAAAATCGTCTAGAACACACAATTAACAACTTAGGAACAGCATCTGAGAACTTAACAGCAGCTGAGTCTCGTATCCGTGACGTAGATTATGCCTTAGCTGCCTAGACAGTGACAGGCACAGTCGTCCTAGCTGGAAACGGCTAGCGATTACGACCGGGTGAATTGCTGGAAACCCCTTAGAGCCTTTGATGCGACAACGTAGCTGGAAACGGCAAGCGTGAGCGCTTGAAAAATCAAAGGATTGGGCAATCGAGCAGCCAAGCTCCTGTGAGGAAACTCTGGAGAAGGTTCAACGACTAGGGTAAACCACCTAAAGCGAGAGCCATGGTGATGAAACCCGTAGGTGAAGCGATGGTGAGAGACATCGTGAATCCGAAGTGCCCGGCCCCTAACAGTTGAAGCTGAGGGTGAAGAGATAGTCTAGTCATTTGTGAAAGCAAATGTTCGCACGATGGCGAAAGAAATGATGGAGTTCACAAAGAACAACATCCTCTCTCAAGCAGCACAATCAATGCTTGCGCAAGCAAATCAGCAACCACAAGGAGTACTTCAGTTACTTCGTTAATT
>NZ_JALAZE010000015.1 GCF_022809095.1 Bacillus kexueae | reverse complement strand
TGAGTAAGATCCCTGAAAGATGATCAGGTTGATAGGTCCGAGGTGGAAGTGTGGTGACACATGGAGCTGACGGATACTAATCGATCGAGGACTTAACCTATTCAATCAGTTGATTGATTTCAGTGAACACGTTATCTAGTTTTGAAAGAATAATCTTCTTTCAAACCGTATCAAAAAGAAAAGGGTTTTGAGAAGCAAAGCGTATTGAAAAATACGTAGCTTGTCGAAAGCCGAAAACATATTGTCTGGTGGCGATAGCGAAGAGGTCACACCCGTTCCCATACCGAACACGGAAGTTAAGCTCTTCAGCGCCGATGGTAGTTGGGTTTTCCCTGTGAGAGTAGGACGCTGCCAGGCTTTTTTGTTTACAATAAACAATTTATTATCATCGCGGGGTGGAGCAGTCTGGTAGCTCGTCGGGCTCATAACCCGAAGGTCGCAGGTTCAAATCCTGTCCCCGCAACCAATTAAAAACGTTAATGTTAGTAAAATTAGAAATAACATATTAATATGGTCCCGTGGTGTAGCGGTTAACATGCCTGCCTGTCACGCAGGAGATCGCGGGTTCGATTCCCGTCGGGACCGCCATGAATTTATAAGTAACGAAACGTAATGCGTTTCGTTTTTTTTATTGTTACAGAAAGTTTAAGTTCAATAAAATGTTAAAGTATTCTCTTTACCGTTTTTTTTGGTGTCTAGCTCCAAGCGAAATCAGCTCGGGTCGCTTCGGCCCTGCTGTGGCGACGGAAGCCTCCTCGCAGGTCCTCTAGCGCCCTTCGCCTAAGGACTTGCGCTTTGCGCTTTTTCTGTGAAAATAAAAATTACCTATGAGCTGAATGATCTATTATGATAGGTAGATGGTAGAAAGGAAGCCCCGGGGAGAATAAATTTTCATGTCCGGGGTGTGAGTGTAAAATCATGTATGTTTCTTATTGTCTCTGAAAATGACTATATTTTTAAGCGGTTCGTCTAGTTCTTAACGTTAGCAAAAGCAAAGCGCTTCATCTCAAGTGAACGCTAAGTTCTTATTGAAACACTTTGTATTTTTGGTTAAAAGCTATTAAGATAGGCGACGATAAGTATAACAAGGTATAGACTTGGATTAGCGAAGTGGATACGATAAACTAGTTAAAGATAAAACGAAAGATTTTAAAGAAAGAGGATGTTCATGTCCATTCAAGATGAATTTCAGTTTATAAATAAGGTCCGCCCAAGCTATCTACACAATTCTACGATAAAAGTAGGAATAGGGGACGATGGTGCTGTTTATGAAACATCATCTGAATATGATCAAGTCGTCTGTCAAGATTCGATGGTAGAAGGAATTCATTTTACAACTAAGACAATGTCGGCATATGATATCGGTTATAAATGTTTAGCGGTGAATTTAAGCGATATCGCTGCGATGGGTGCGATTCCAAAATATTGTCTTGTTTCGATTGCGATTCCGAAACATTGGGCAGAGCAAGAGTTATCTGCTCTTTACGATGGTCTCAAAGAATTGGCGAATCAATATAAGGTTGATGTAATTGGTGGAGACACAACTTCGTCTATGTCTGGATTGTTTTTATCCGTAACAGTAATTGGAGTGGTGGAGAAAGGGAGAGCAATCTTACGCCAAACCGCTCAACCTGGTGATGTGGTTTTTGTGACAGGTACGTTAGGAGATTCAGCAGCAGGATTAAATATACTTCTGGAAAGTGTAAAAGATACATATTCGAAAGATGAAGAGTTTCTCATTCATCGCCATCAGCGACCTGTGCCACAGATTGGTATTGGTAGAAAACTTGTTCATTTTGAACGAGCATGTTTAAATGATATAAGTGATGGATTGGCAAGTGAACTACATGAAATTGCTGAGTCAAGTCAAGTATCCATTCGCATAAATCGTGATAAAATCCCATTGAGTAGGCCCATTCAAAATTTCGATGAAAGCAAAAAATGGACATGGGCATTAACAGGTGGAGAAGACTTTGAGCTTGTTGGCTCATTACCACCGAGTGATTACGAACTGTTCAAGCAACAATGTGAACGAGAAGGTGTTCATATTTCAGATATAGGATCCGTTTTACCAAAAGGAGAACATTCTGTTTTAATCTTGGAAGAAGGTAAAGAACATCCTTTACAAAAAGGTGGATACAATCATTTTAAAAAATAAGGTGATGAAATGAAACAGCGATATGAAATCATTTCAAACGGTCCTGAGGAGACAGCTAAAATTGCTTCTTCCTTAGCAGACCGTTTAAAAAAGGGTGATGTAATCACACTGGAAGGCGATTTAGGGGCTGGGAAAACGACATTTACGAAAGCGTTGGCAAAAGGGTTAGGGATTAATCGTACAGTCAACAGTCCTACTTTTACGATTATTAAAGAATATACAGAGGGCCGTTTACCTCTTTACCACATGGATGTATATCGAATGGATGATAGTGAAGAGGATTTGGGGTTTGATGAGTATTTTGAAGCAGACGGTGTTACGGTAGTTGAGTGGGCACGAATCATTCAAGACCAACTTCCGGTATCTCGTTTAGAGATTTCCATTCATCATATTGAAAACAATAAACGCAAAATTGTGCTTGAGCCAATTGGTGAGCGCTACAGCGAGTTGTGCAAGGAGTTAATGAGCAATGACAGTACTATCAATTGATACGTCCAACTATGTATTGGGCGTGGCGCTAGTAGATGAACAAAAAGTAATCGGTGAACTTGTCACGAATTTAAAGAAGAATCATTCCGTGCGAGCAATGCCAGCGATACAACAACTAATGAATGATTGTGATATTCAAATCGATCAGCTATCGAAAATTGTTGTGGCAAAAGGGCCTGGTTCATATACGGGTGTTCGCATTGGTGTCACAATTGCCAAAACGCTTGCTTGGAGCAAGAACATTCCGCTTGTAGGCGTATCTAGTTTAGAAGTGTTAGCGGCAAACGGACAGTTTTTTAACGGGTATATTTGTCCACTTTTTGATGCACGCCGCGGACAAGTATATACGGGTTTATATGAATACTCCACGGAGATGAAGAGTGTTCTACCAGACCAAAATGTACTTCTAACCGATTGGTTAGAGAAATTGAAAGAGAAAGAGAAACCAATTTTATTTGTAGGAAACGATGTAGCCATTCATAAGGAAACCATCCAACAACAATTAGGAGAACAGGCTGTTATCGCAGATGTAGTGCACCACAACCCACGTCCATCTATGTTAGTAAAGTTAGGTTATCATCGCGATTCGGAAAATGTTCATCATTTCGTTCCAAATTACTTACGAATGGCTGAGGCTGAAGCAAAATGGCTGGAACAACAAAACGCATCAAAATGAATCAATTAGCGAATGTACGGAAGATGACAGCGGATGATTTAGAAGCTGTTCATCGAATCGAATGTAGTTCCTTTCCCAATCCTTGGACAAAGGAAGCTTTCATGCATGAATTGTTTGAAAACCAATACGCTCATTACTTTGTTATTGAAATGGAAGAAGAAATCGTCGGCTATTGCGGACTATGGGTTGTTTTCGATGATGCTCAAATCACCAATATCGCGGTATTACCAACCTATCGTGGACAGAAGCTAGGAGAAACGCTATTAAGCTATGTCATGCGGTTTGCAAAAGAATGTGAAGCAAGTCAAATGACGCTTGAAGTGAGAGTTTCTAACCTAGTAGCACAAGCCTTGTATAAAAAGTTAGGATTCAAAGAAATCGGAATTCGGAAAAATTATTATTCGGATAATCAAGAAGATGCTTTATTAATGTGGGTGAATTTACATGAATGAAAAAGACCGATATATATTAGGGATAGAAACGAGTTGTGATGAGACAGCAGCGGCCATCATTAAAAATGGAAGTGAAATTGTTGCGAACGTGGTTGCGTCTCAAATCGATAGTCATAAACGTTTTGGAGGCGTCGTACCGGAAATTGCTTCAAGACATCATGTTGAAAACGTAACTGTCGTACTGGAAGAAGTCATGCAAAAGGCAGGTATGAACTTTGAAGATTTATCGGCTATTGCGGTGACTGAAGGACCTGGATTAGTTGGGGCCTTATTAATTGGTGTAAACGCTGCAAAAGCATTAGCGTTTGCTCACAATTTACCCCTAATTGGCGTCCATCATATTGCGGGACATATTTATGCCAATCAGCTGATTACGGAATTAAAGTTTCCGCTTTTAGCGCTTGTTGTTTCTGGGGGGCATACGGAGCTCGTGTATATGAAAGAGCACGGTTCTTTTGAGGTGATTGGAGAAACTTTGGATGATGCAGCGGGAGAAGCATATGACAAGGTGGCACGTACGTTAAACTTACCGTACCCAGGAGGGCCACATATTGATCGTCTTGCTCATGAAGGGGAACCGACTATTGATTTGCCGCGTGCATGGTTGGACGATTCTTATAATTTTAGTTTCAGTGGGTTAAAATCTGCGGTGATAAATACGTTGCACAATGCTTCCCAGCGAGGGGAAACGATTGAACCACAAAATTTAGCTGCCAGCTTTCAAGCGAGTGTGGTCGATGTATTAGTAACGAAAACTGTTCGTGCTCAGGAAGAATTGAATGTAAAACAAATCTTATTAGCTGGGGGAGTAGCTGCGAATAAAGGTCTTCGAACAGCGTTGGAAGATGCTTTTTCAACAAAAGATGATGTAGAGTTAGTTATTCCGCCGTTGTCATTGTGTACAGATAATGCTGCGATGATTGCAGCTTACGGTGATATTCTGTATCAAAAGAAGAAATTTGGACAATTAGATATGAACGGAAATCCAGGATTAGAATTGAAATAATGAAAGAGCCAGATGTTACATCTAGCTCTTTTTTTCATTGTTACAGAAAGTTTAAGTTCAATAAAGTGTTAAAGTATTCTCTTTACAGTTTTTTTGATGTCTAGCTCCCAGTGTCACCTTTTGAGTCGCTTTAATCCTGGTGTGGAAGTGTTCATCCATCCCAGCTTGCACCGTTTCAAACAGGTCCATGCATTAAAGAAAAATGGGTGAGTGGGGATAAGTAGGAGGCAGAGGAGGAATATTCGCAAAATTATTCACAATTCACAAATGTTTTGGTTAGAATTTTTAGAAAATATGTGGATAACCCACAGTTTATGCACAATTTATACACATGGATGTGGGTAAATGAGATAATGGTGATAAAAAGTTGTGAAATCAACTCTTTTTTACATGTGGAAATTGTGGATAAAAAAGTATTGGATTGTGGATGATGGGGATAAATTAATAGAACTTTAAAATTCATTTTTTTATTAAGGTGAGATTTGAAGAAAAAATGAGTATCGCCATCAGAAAGCTCAAGGCAATCTGATGGCGATCGTTACGCTTCTATTAACTCTTCCCAGTTTAACATATGTTCCTCTAACTGCTCTTTTAACTTTTCGTTATCTTCATGAATTTGTTGAACACGCTCATGATCTTGGAAGATTTCAGGGTCACATAAGAGCGTTTCATTTTTTTCAATTTCTTCTTCTAGTCTCGTTATTTCGGACTCAAGCTCCTCAATCTTTCGTTGGCGTTGGCGCTCTTTCTTTTTTAGTTCCTTCTCTTCCTCGTATGATCGTTTCCCTTCTGGTTTAGCTTCAGCTTCTTTGTCTTTTGTAGGCACCTCTTCTAACCGTTTTAACTCTCTCATTTCTTCTTTTTTCATTACGTAATAGTCATAGTCACCTAAGAAAGTTGTCAAACCTTCATGAGAAAGCTCTAAAACTTTTGTAGATAAACGGTTCATGAAGTAGCGGTCATGGGAAACGAATAAAATGGTACCAGGATAATCAATCAGTGCGTTTTCTAACACTTCCTTACTATCTAAATCGAGATGGTTCGTTGGCTCGTCTAAAATAAGAAGGTTTGATTTTTGCATCATTAGCTTTGCGAGAGCTAGGCGAGCTTTCTCTCCACCACTTAATGAAGAGACATTTTTCAAAACGTCGTCTCCTGAAAATAAAAAGTTTCCTAAAACCGTTCGAATTTCTTTTTCAGTATGTGTCGGGTATTCGTCCCACAATTCATCCAACACTCTTTTGTTAGAGGTTAAGTCAGCTTGTTCTTGATCGTAATAACCGATCGAGACATTTGAGCCAAACCGAATACTGCCTGTAAGTGGCGTTAGTCGATTCACTAAAGTTTTTAAAACGGTTGACTTTCCAATCCCATTCGGCCCTACTAATGCAACGGATTCTCCACGTGTCAACATAAAGTGGAGGTCAGAAAGGATTGGGTTCTCCCCGTCATATGTTACCGTTAAGCTCTCCACTTTCAACACATCATTCCCGCTTTGACGCTCGATATCGAATGAAAAGTTAGCGGATTTTAAGTCGCCATTTGGGCGGTCCATAACTTCCATTCTTTCGAGCATCTTTCGTCTGCTTTGAGCCCGTTTTGTGGTGGAAGCGCGTGCTAGATTTCGTTGAATGAAATCTTTCATTTTGGCAATTTCATCTTGCTGTTTTTCGTATAATTTCAAATCTCGTTCATAGTTTTCCGCTTTTTGTTTTAAGTACTTGCTATAGTTTCCGACAAATTTTGTACATTCCGTACGCGCAATTTCATAGACGATGTTGACGACTTTATCTAAAAAGTAGCGGTCGTGTGAGACGATTAAAACGGCGCCATCATATCCTTGCAAATATTGCTCAAGCCACGATAACGTTGCGATATCTAAATGGTTGGTCGGCTCGTCTAAAATGAGTAAATCAGGCTTCGTTAATAATAACTTCCCGAGGGCTAAGCGGGTTTTTTGGCCACCGCTAAGTGAAGCAACGGGAGTTTCATAACTGTAGTCATGAAATCCGAGGCCGTGCAAAATAGAACGAATATCGGCTTCATATTGATATCCACCCTGCTCTTTAAACGAGTATTGTAGTTCATCGTATTCTTTTAAAAGCTGTTGAAACGCTTGGGAAGTAGGATCATTCTCTGCCATACTGGCTTCCATTTTTCGCATTTTTTGTTCCATTTCTTTAAGGTGTGTGAAAACAGATGCCATCTCTTCCCAGATGGATTGCGTGGATTCGAGGCCAGTATTTTGGGCTAGGTAGCCAATCGTCAAATCTTTCGGTTTAATGATTTCTCCACTATCGTACGAAAGTTCTCCAGCTATGATTTTTAATAGAGTGGATTTTCCGGCCCCATTTCTACCTACTAAAGCAATTTTGTCGCCGGATTGCACTTCAAGCTTTATATTCGATAAAATAAGGTCAGCACCAAAATGTTTTGTTACGTCATTTAATTGTAATAAGATCATACGTTTTCACCTCTCACTTTCCAAATAATAGAAAGTGCCTACTAACAATATTAATGAAAGGCTGTTTTCGTAAACATTGTTGCTTCATTAACAAGGAGTTTCTAAAAACAACCACCTTTTAGTAATGAAAAAAAGAGTGTTCGCCTTTCTTCTATTAGTGTAGCTTAATCATTTTAGATGGGCAATATATCGGTGTTTTCGAGTGGTCACTGACAAAAATTTGTAACATCTAGGAGAAAGACAGAAAGTTAAAAATAGTGTATAGTTCTAGTATAAGGGGAGTTATATTCGTGAGTGAGTTTACACATATAAACGAGCAAGGTCGAGCGAAGATGGTCGACATATCGGAGAAGAATGAAACCGTTCGTTCAGCGGTAGCGAAGACGAGTGTTATGGTTTCGCAATTATTGTATGAACGAATCATTAGTCACCAAATGGAAAAAGGCGATGTGTTATCAGTTGCTCAAGTAGCTGGAATTATGGCGGCGAAAAACACACCTTTCATGATCCCGATGTGCCATCCGATTCCATTAAAAGCAGTCGACATTCAATTTGATTGGAAAGAAAATGAAAAGAAGTATATACTAGAAATTGTTGCAACTGTCAAAACAAAAGGGGCAACAGGAGTCGAAATGGAAGCGCTAACCGCTGCTTCTCTATGTGCGTTAACCGTTTATGATATGTGTAAGTCAATTGATAAAGGCATCATTATTGGGCCCACATATCTCGTTGAAAAAACAGGGGGAAAAAGCGGGGATTATCAGCGCAAAGGTTCTGTTTTGTAAGATTGTGGGGGATAAAAATTGAACCAGGATCAACAGAAGATACCACAAGCGACAGCGAAACGGCTGCCACTTTATTATCGCTTTTTACAAAACTTGCATGTATCAGGTAAACAGCGTGTATCTTCAAAAGAATTGAGTGAAGCTGTAAAGGTGGACAGCGCTACAATTCGCCGAGATTTCTCATACTTTGGCGCTCTTGGAAAAAAAGGATATGGCTACAATGTTAATTATCTGCTATCCTTTTTTCGCAAAACTTTAGACCAAGATGAACTAACAAAAGTGACGTTAATTGGGGTCGGAAATTTAGGGACAGCTTTCTTAAATTATAATTTTATGAAAAACAATAACACCCAGATTACGATTGCCTTTGACGTCGACCGAGATAAAGTTGGTCAAGAGGTTGGCGGTGTTCCTATTTATCACTTAGATGAACTAGAAGAACATTTACCAGAGGATGTAACGGTGGCAATTTTAACGGTGCCAGCACCGGTGGCACAATCGATTGCTGACCGACTCATCCGAAAAGGAATAAAAGGTATTTTAAACTTTACGCCAGCTCGGTTAACGGTTCCGGATTCCATCCGGATTCATCATATTGATTTATCCGTTGAGTTACAGGCATTAGCGTATTTCTTAAAGAACTATCCACAAGAATAACAACTAGAGGAGGTGTGAACATGAACATCGGTTTAGGTAGTTTCCTATTAATTGTAGTGGTAGGCCTTCTTATTTTCGGTCCGAAAAAGCTTCCAGAGCTTGGACGAGCAGCCGGAGATACATTACGTGAATTCAAAAAAGCTACAAAAGGTTTAGCGGATGATTACGAGGATGACAAACAGAAATCAGAAAAGTAACAGATAGGATGATTTCCTATGAACGAAAAACAAATGTCTGTGTTAGAACATATTGAAGAATTGCGAAAACGGCTGTTAATCGTGGTCGTTTTCTTTTTCATGTCAGTGGTAGGTGGCTTCTTCTTAACGAAGCCGATCATTGTGTATTTGCAACATACAAGTGAAGCCGAACAATTTGCGTTAAATGCGTTTCGACCGACAGACCCATTTATGGTGTATATGCAGTTTACATTTATAATAGCCTTGATATTAACGTCACCAGTCATTTTATATCAGTTATGGGCATTTGTCAGTCCGGGACTATATGAAACGGAGCGACGAGTGACACTCAGTTACATTCCTATTTCACTTGGCTTGTTTTTGCTGGGGCTATCGTTTTCGTATTTTATTTTATTCCCGTTTGTCGTCGATTTCATGAATCGGATTTCCAATGACTTGGAGATTAACCAAGTGATTGGAATTCATGAGTATTTTCGCTTTTTGCTCCAGTTAACATTGCCATTTGGACTATTGTTCCAGCTTCCTGTCGTCGTCATGTTTTTAACTAGACTAGGGCTCATTACGCCGATGCTTCTAGTGAGTGTTAGACGATACGCTTACTTTGTCCTGCTTGTTGTTGCAGCGATGATTACACCACCAGAGCTAATCTCACATTTAATGGTAACCGTACCGTTATTCATTCTATATGAAATTAGCATCGTCATTTCGCGCTTTGCTTATCGGAAAGCACAACTGGCGCAAATGAAAGAGATGAATAAATAAGAAAGGAGTGCCGATACGTCTATACGTATAAGCACTCCTTTTTTACGAAAAAGCAGAAGGTAATAATCTGCTTACTTATTTATTTTTCGCTTTTTTCATGCGAGCAGAATACGAAAACATACGAATGGATACCGAAAAGTCGAATGTTGCTAGCAACATTAAGATAATCGTCGGAAGAGTCCAAATTGTATCTGTTGCAGTTGCAGTGTTAATTGCTAAGTACGTAAATAAAATACCCATGGCTAAATAAAACAAGCCCATGGAATTTGGATTAAATCTCATTCTTAGATGCCTCCAATAATGATTTGAATTTTCTCCATTTGATTTGTCATTTTCTCAATTTCTTCACCATATAGGAGCTGAATAATGACTACGAATGTGTTCATCATCGTATGGGCGAAAATGGGTACCAATATGCGGTTCGTTTTCACGTAAAGGTACGCAAATGTGAACCCCATCGATGCGTATAAAAGAATATGTTCAGGTTCACCATGTACAAGGGCAAATAATATTGAACTAACGAGAGCTCCTATCATAAAATTCGTTCTTTTATATATAACACGAAATAGGATTCGGCGAAAGATGATTTCCTCTAAAATCGGTCCGATAATGGACGTTACAAGGATGAGAAGCGGCGTCATCTTGACTAAATCCATAATGATTTGCGTATTTTCAGAACCTGGGTCAATGCCAAACACATTTACTTCAATATTTGCAGCTATACCTTGGACAAATAACGTCATGAACGCTCCACCTATTGCCCAAAAGGTTGATGCTTTCACCGATGCTTTTGCTTCATCTCTTAACTCTACTTGGCGTACATTCGTTAAGAGGATTAGAATAATCACTAATGCCAAGGAGAAGCTAAAGATGGTCCAATAGGCTTGCGCTTTATAGATAGCAAGTTCCTTAGAGAGACCTGTCCCTAATAAATATTTGTACATCATCGGCACGCCAGCAAATGCAGAAAGCTGCATAAGTACATATGTAATAATAATCCACCAATAGTGCTTAATCACGCTTTAACTCCTTTACTGCTTTTAATATTTGTTTTCGTCATGAAATAATTGAATACCTCAAGCAAAAGGCATCCCACATAAAGCGTATGCCTGTAGTGGGTGCGAACGAATAGAGTCTGTCATCTAACCATACCTTTTTATTTTAACATAATCTATTAGAGAGCATACGGATGTAGCTTTAAGTTTCGACTGAGAGATTCTGTAGAAAAATTTTTGTATTAGATACTTGAAATTGTAAGAAAGTTTCTTTAATATTATAACTGTGTTAGCACTCAAGATGAATGAGTGCTAATAAAAAGGAAAATTTTAAAAATCTCAAAACAATTTGAGGAGGTTGTTTCACGTGTTAAAGCCATTAGGTGATCGCGTAGTTATTGAGCTTGTAGAATCAGAAGAAAAAACAGCAAGTGGTATCGTATTACCAGATACTGCAAAAGAAAAGCCTCAAGAAGGTAAAGTAGTTGCAGTTGGTACTGGTCGTGTACTTGACAGTGGTGAGCGTGTAGCGCTAGAAGTAAAAGAAGGCGATCGCATCATCTTCTCAAAATATGCGGGTACTGAAGTGAAATACGAAGGTACTGAATACTTAATTTTACGTGAAAGTGACATCCTAGCTGTTATCGGTTAATAGAAGGCAGTTTTTATATCATAGAACAAATAAAATTTTGAGGAGGAATGCATCATGGCAAAAGAAATTAAATTTAGTGAAGAAGCACGTCGCGCGATGCTACGTGGTGTAGATACATTAGCTGATGCCGTAAAAGTTACTTTAGGACCTAAAGGTCGTAACGTCGTATTAGAGAAAAAATTCGGTTCTCCTTTAATTACAAACGACGGTGTTACAATCGCCAAGGAAATCGAATTAGAAGACGCATTCGAAAACATGGGTGCTAAATTAGTAGCAGAAGTTGCAAGCAAAACAAATGATGTTGCTGGGGACGGAACAACGACTGCGACTGTATTAGCTCAAGCGATGATCCGCGAAGGTCTTAAAAACATCACAGCTGGTGCAAACCCTGTAGGTGTTCGTAAAGGAATCGAAAAAGCTGTAACGGTTGCAACTGAAGAATTAAAAGCAATCTCTAAGCCAATCGAAGGTAAAGAGTCTATCGCTCAAGTAGCAGCGATTTCTGCAGCTGACGAAGAAGTAGGTAAGCTTATTGCAGAAGCAATGGAGCGCGTTGGTAACGACGGCGTTATCACAATCGAAGAATCTAAAGGCTTCACAACTGAATTAGAAGTTGTAGAAGGTATGCAATTCGATCGTGGATACGCTTCTCCATACATGGTAACAGACTCTGACAAAATGGAAGCTGTTCTTGAAAATCCATATATCTTAATTACAGATAAGAAAATCTCTAACATCCAAGAAGTATTACCAGTGTTAGAGCAAGTAGTACAACAAGGTAAGCCATTATTAATCATTGCTGAAGACGTTGAAGGTGAAGCGTTAGCAACATTAGTTGTGAACAAACTTCGCGGTACATTCAACGCTGTAGCGGTTAAAGCTCCTGGCTTCGGTGACCGTCGTAAAGCAATGTTAGAAGACATCGCAATCTTAACTGGCGGTGAAGTAATCACTGAAGACTTAGGTTTAGATCTTAAGAGCGCAAACATCACGCAATTAGGTCGCGCTGGTAAAGTTGTTGTAACAAAAGAAAATACAACAATCGTTGAAGGTGCTGGAGACAGCGAACAAATCGCTGGTCGCGTGAACCAAATTCGTGCTCAATTAGAAGAAACAACTTCTGAGTTCGATAAAGAAAAATTACAAGAGCGCTTAGCGAAATTAGCTGGCGGTGTAGCAGTAATCAAAGTTGGTGCAGCTACTGAAACTGAATTAAAAGAGCGTAAACTTCGCATCGAAGACGCCCTTAACTCAACTCGTGCAGCAGTTGAAGAAGGTATCGTTTCCGGTGGTGGTACTGCCCTTGTAACAGTTTACAACAAAGTAGCAGCAATCGAAGCTGAAGGCGACGTAGCTACTGGTGTGAACATCGTTCTTCGCGCATTAGAAGAGCCAGTACGTCAAATCGCGACAAACGCTGGTCTTGAAGGTTCTGTAATCGTAGAGCGCTTAAAGAAAGAAGAAGTTGGCGTAGGATTCAACGCTGCAACTGGCGAGTGGGTAAACATGATCGAAACTGGTATCGTTGACCCAACAAAAGTAACTCGTTCTGCTCTTCAAAACGCAGCATCTGTTGCATCTGTCTTCTTAACAACAGAAGCAGTAGTAGCTGACAAGCCAGAAGAAAACGCTGGCGGCGGCATGCCTGACATGGGCATGGGCGGAATGGGCGGCATGATGTAATAAACATCATAAAGCCTTGATATATAGGGGTTTTTAAGTGGAATAAAGATAATTGCTCATACTTTTGCTCATAGTAAGCAAAAAATGCTCACTTTTTTCACAAAAACCATCTTAATTAGAGAAGGT
This sequence comes from Bacillus kexueae, assembly GCF_022809095.1. Lineage (GTDB taxonomy): Bacteria > Bacillota > Bacilli > Bacillales > Aeribacillaceae > Bacillus_BZ > Bacillus_BZ kexueae. Next base: position 33,595 of record NZ_JALAZE010000015.1, on the reverse strand, counting down.
CTTTCATCAGTTTACTGAACTGGTGGGAGGCCTTTTCTTCCATATTAACCGTCATATGAGCGTAAATATTCATTGTTGTGTTTATGTCTGTATGGCCTAAACGCTGCTGAATCTCCTTTACTCCCACACTCGCTTCAATCAAAAGAGATGTGTGAGTATGTCTGAATGAATGAGGAGTAATATTTTTTTCTATACCGGCTTTTCTTAATAAACGTTTAAGTCTGGTTTCAATTACCTTTCTTAATTGTGGGTTCCCGTCATTTCTTGCGAAGATGAACTGGTTATCAACGTATACAGGGCGATTTTGTAACTTAAATTCTTTTTGCTTAATTGAATGGTGCTGCAACATTTTTACAAGCTTATCATCTATACGAATTGTACGGATCGAGCCAGAAGTCTTAGGTGGAAGTAACTCATACTCTTTTATATTGTTACGTGTTTGTATAGTGTTTTAGTTACACGGATTGATCCTTTTTCCTTATCAAAATCAGTCCATTTAAGGGCTAAAAGTTCTCCAATACGTAAACCAGTATAAGCTAGAGTGGTAAAAATCAATGAATCCATTTCTAACCCATCCGAGTTAGCAAGGCGTAATAGTCGAGCTAACTCTTCTTTTTCTAAAAACTTAATCTCTTCTTTTTGTTCCTCAATGTCTTCTATTTTAGGTTGATATTTGGGCAATTGATTTAGGATTAACCTTGATTAATCCTAAATCAATTGCGTGATTAAATATCATACGTCCGCATGCATGGATACCACCCAAGTAATTCTTGCTGTACTTTTCGGAAAGCTCTAATATACGTCTTTGGTAAATCTGTTTGGTTATCTTCTTAAGAGGATATGGCCCCCAAACGGATATAAAGTGTTTCATTTCTTTACTACGTGCTCTTACGCTACTTATTTTTGCGTTTTGTGCATATACCTTTATCCAGACTTGGGTAAATGACTCAAATGTCATTTTAGTTTCATTTACATGTGTTCCGTCCTCTATTTGAGCTTCCATTGCCCTAGCAGCAGAAACTGCTTCTTTCTTTGTAGCAAAACCTGATTTTGTTTTTTGTTTTTGTTTTTTTGTTAAAGGATCAATACCAAGTGATACGGTATAAGCCCACTTTCCGTTTTCGTATATATGCCATTTTAATTAACTCCTTTCCTGTGACTGCCTTCTTTTTAATCTTTTTTGTCGTTGGTTATAAGTGTTTTCACGAGTACTCCTTTTTCTGCCTGGCAAAGGAGAACAAAACTTTTGTGATGCATGTCTAGGTTCAAATATCCACCCACAGTTTTGACACTCTTCTAACTTTTGATTGTTAAATATTGCTTGCTTTAGCTGGTATCCTGAGACTTCTAATAGATTATCAAATTTTATAGCAGGAACTATCTGGTTACTTACAAAGGCTGTAACCGTATAGAACATATTGAAAATCAACTTAAGGTTTCAGGGAGGATATAAAAAAGTGAATTTGAAATCAAGGATACAAAGAGCTGAAAAAAATTTTGAAACCGAATGAAAAAGTAAACGATCCTCACGGTAAACAGACTCCTTTTAGAAAAAAGGCATTGGATCTATGGCAATGTGGAAAGTATGCCGATTTAAAAGAGCATTGTAAGGAAGATATTCAATTTTACGAACTTTTAATGTCTTATACAAGGGTAATAGATAAGATGGTTGCTAGAAAAGTTATGAGTAATCAATAATAAAATATCATTAAGTTGGCCCATATCTAAGGGGAAAATAAGCTGTCACGTAATAATACCCCTGCTATACGAAAGCAGGGGTTTAATAATTACTATGCTTATGATTTTGAAATATCCTGTTAGCTGATATTATTTTCTTTCTGTTGAAGGAATTTATTAAAGTTATTTTTTAAAATCTCAACTCGCTTTTTAATATTTTTTATTTCATGGAATCCCAACTTTTTAAGATCGTTGTATTGGTCATATTCCATTTGATTATTAATGAAAAATTGCTTTAAAAATTCAGAGAAAATTTCATGATCTATATTTTTTTTAGAAAGCTCAAAGGAAACTTGTAAAATTACAATTGTATCCACCTTTTTATATATTTTCCTTTTCTCTCTTACAGTTAAATAACCTGATACAAGTTCCATATAATCAATGATTTGCTTTATTGATTCAGTCTCTAAGGTCTTATTACTTTTTGATAAATACTCTAGGTAATCTTCTGTAGCCTTTGTATTTACCTTATCTACAGGTAATTCTTTATCTAGTAACATGGAGGTAATAATAACTATTTGATTATCAACCTGAGTTTTTCTAGCAGTTGGTGTTAATGGGTAGTGTTTTTGGAAAAATGTATGGTTTGCAAGCTCTAATACCTGATCCATTAACGAAGATCGAAATGTTCGTTTTGTGAAATTTGATATGGGTGTAAAGTTATTCAGTCGGCCAAACAATTCGAAAATGTCACTATTATCAGCTCCTTCAACTATAGTGAACCGAAGACTTTCATTAAGGAAATTTTGTTGAAGTTCCAAAGGTAATTTACTAAATGTACAAAAAGAAATATTGGTATTAGAAACATTTGGAGTGTCAGGATATAGTCTGAACTTGTCTTCCATAAAATCAAAAATGGTATAAAGTCTTTGTTTGCCATCTATAACAGTGTAACTATCATCATTTTTAGAGAGTATCAAATTTGGTAATGGAAACCCAATCAAAATAGAATGAATCAAAAGTGATTTTTGTTCATCTTTCCAAATAAACCCCCTTTGAAAACTCGGGAACTCAAAGTGGGCTCTATAATTATTATAAACTGAACCAATGGGCATTTCCCACGTAATAAAGCTATTTCCTCTTTTGTCCATTTACAGGCTCCTTTCTATATAATTACTTGAATGTGTTACTTATATTATATAACACATTTTAATGCGTTTTAGTTGATTTAACTTCATGATTAGATACTTTTTCAAAAATAATTAAAAAGATGTGATATGTGATTTGTGTATCACATAAATATGTGGTAAGATGATTTTAGCGTTAAATGGAAACGAATGAAAGGGGTGGTATAAATTGACTGAATTGCCTAATATCCCACTTACATTAAATACCTCCGATAACAATTTTTCACTTGAATTCTACGATCCATGCTTAAAGTGGGCGAAGAAGTATGATAGGGGTGTAGGTTATTTTACTTCAAGTTGGATTAGATCAAATGCTTATGGTTTAAGTCACTTTGCAGCAAATGGAGGTACAGCACGTTGGATAACAAGCCCAATAATAGATGAAAGGGACTTGGATGCTCTCTCAAAAGGATTAATTGAACCAGAGGATATTGATCTTGTGTCTACTCTAAAAGAAGAAGTAAGATTGCTACAAGAATACTTAGAAGAGGAAACTCTTAATGCAATTGCCTGGTTTATTTATGATGGAATATTAGAGTTCAGGTTTGCAGTTCCAACTAAAAGCTTAGAGGGAGGAGACTTTCATGACAAGTTTGGTATATTTTATGGAGCAGAAGAAAAGTTATCCTTTAATGGTTCCGTAAACGATAGTAAAAAAGGAGAAAGGAATTATGAAAGTATTAAAGTATTCCCCACATGGAAAGGCTTAGGCGATTTTGTGGAAGATGATATTAAGCGCTTCGAAAAAATTTGGAATAATAGTGATGAAAACTTAAAGGTTTTCGACATGCCTAGTGCTGTAAAAGAAGACATCTTTACGCTACGTACATTAGAAAGGCCATATAAACTTTCAGAAGAAAAGAGAATAGAAAATAAGTGGAGACATCAAGATGATGCCATTAGAAATTTTTTGAATATTGGAAATGGGATACTTGAAATGGCAACTGGAACAGGCAAAACCAGAACCGCATTAAGTATTGTGAAGATTCTCCATAATAATAAATCTGTAAAAAGCGCGATTGTTACAGTAGATGGATCAGATCTACTAGAACAATGGTCTAAAGAAGTGGGGATGTGGACTAACCTAACAATTTACAAGCAATTCTCAAGGTATAAAGAGATTTCTGGATTTTTACTTAATCCAGAAAATGCAGTTTTAATAATTTCAAGAGAATTTCTTGTTGATTTTATTGACCACTTTACGAATCAAATATTAACAAATTCAATAATCATCTGTGATGAGGTACACGGATTTGGTGCTCCAATGTTAGTAAAAAAACTAAGTGGAAAGATTAGTCCCTTTAAATATAGATTAGGACTTAGTGCAACGCCCGAAAGAGAATATGATGAGAATGGTAATGATTTTATAGAAGCAGAAATAGGGGGCAAAGTATTTGAGTTCGGTCTAGAAGATGCAATAAGACGGGGCATATTATGTGAATTTGACTACACCCCTTTAGAGTTTGAATTGACGGAAGAAGATCGAAAAAAAATTAAACAACTAATTGCTACTCATAATGCTAAAAAGCAAGCGGGTGAATATGTGGTGGATGAGAATTTATTTAGAGATATAGCTAGAGTGAAAAAAGTCTCTAAAGCAAAATTACCCATATTCTATTCGTTTTTACAATTAAATAGAGATATTTTGGACAGGTCAATTATTTTTGTTGAAACAAAAGAATTCGGGGAAGCGGTGCAGCAGATACTAATTAGATTTGAGCCAAATTATCATACCTATTACGGAGAAGACGATAGACAAAATTTACTTCGTTTCAGTAATGGAGAGCTTAACTGTCTAATAACTAGTAAAAGAATATCAGAAGGAATTGATATTAGTTCAGTTAATAACATTATTTTATTTTCTGCTGATAAAGCAAAGATACAAACTATTCAAAGGATCGGCAGAAGTCTAAGACTCGATCCAAATAATCCCAAAAAGCGTGCAGCTGTAGTAGATTTTATTCAGGTTAGCGATGAAGGGAATTCTGATCATGACAGACGTATATGGCTAAATGAAATGGCTAAGGTGAAAAGAGAGGAGTAGTTAGTATGGATAGAAATAAGGAATTAAATGAAGCGATTGAGGAGTTGTTTCGAGAGATCGACGAAAACGATGAATTCAAAAGAAGAGTAAAACGTCTTATTGATAATGCAATGAAAGACTCATATCTGGATGATGATATTCTAGCCGTTATTGATCTTATGAAAAAGGAGGCATAAGGATATGAACCTAAAAATACTTAACTGGAGTTATAAAAATATTAGGGGTGTTAATAACCTCAATATATCTGTTGAAAAGGAATTAAATATCCCACATAAAATAAATCTTATTATGATGCCAAACGGTTATGGTAAGACTACTACACAAACTTTATTACGTGCTGTTTTTGATGGATCGGCTGTTGATTGGGATTACGATAAAGTTACAGGATTTAAACCGCCTAACTCTCTTGATTTACTAGGAGAGTTTAGAGTAACGCTGTTAATTGATAGCTCTATATATGTAGTGAATTTAAAGTTAGATTATTCAGATGGAAAAGCCTATTATCAGACATCAAGAGTGGGTGATGTAGGTGGACTTGAAAATGGTCACAAATTACCATCAGTTCTAAAGAGTGCTTTTACAACCGAGTTTGTAAAACGGTTTGTATTCGATGGTGAGTTAGCCAAGGAAATAATCGGTAGTCAAAGTCTTGAAGCTGAAAGGACAATTCGATATCTTTACCAACTTAATCGTTTAGGTGATATGAGACAAAGAATTACTGCAATTGTTAATGAAAAACAAAGCAATATGGAAAAAACTAGCGCTAAAACTGAAGTAGGGTTAACAAGATTAAAATCTGAAAAAGAAACCATTTTAAAAACCCTAGCAAACTTGAATAAAGAAAAAAACCAACTAGAAAATGAAAAAGAAGAAAAGCAAGTTAGGTTAAACAATGTTGTAAAAGAGATATCAGAACTTATAAAATCAGACCATACATTAAGGGAGCAAGCTGAAAAGTTAGAACAGGAAAGAATAAATGTAGGAAATGCAATTGTTGAAAAGTCACAAAGTATATTAAATGATTTAAGAAATCCATTCCAATTGTCAAGCACAATAGCTGATAAACTTACTTCACTTTCATCTAAAATGCAAAAATTAAAATTGCCAAGAACTATGTCAAGACAATTTTTTGAAGACCTAGCTGACAATGATAATTGCGTTTGTGGGAGACCAATAGGTTTAGTTGAGAAGACTTATATCCTTGATAAGTCTGAAGAGTTTCTTGCAGAGGATCAAATAGGTGTAATTAATGCTATTAAAACTTCTATTAAGGGAAGAGTTTTTACCGAAGACCTTAATGGAGAAATAGGAGCATTGAATTCATTAATTGTTAAGAGAAATCAAGTGAAAAGTGATTGGGACAGACTTCAGAATAAGCGAGCTGATGCAGGTGACATTGAGCTTCAAAATCTTGAACAAGAGAGGAACGAATTAGAAGTACAAATTGATAGAGCGACCGAAAGATTAAGAGTCCTTACAACAAAAGATAAGTTTGAAAAGGAACATTTAAATTTTCAGGAAAATATACCACTATGTGAAGAGAAATTTGCGAAAATTGAGGAGAAAATTGCTGAGGCTACAGATACAGTAACTCTTGTGAAAAACTCAGAGAAATTCAAAAAAATTCTTACTGACATTGAGAAAGCTACTATCAACAAATTAAAGGAAAGAATCAAGGATGAGACAAATGAAAAGCTTTCGAAAATTATTCAAGCAGAGCTCATTGAAGTAGAAGAAATAAAAGGCTATCTTAAATTAGCTGGTAAGTCAGGAGCTAGTGAAGGTCAATCATTGGCTATAGCGTATTCATTTTTGGGATCGATGTTTGAAACATCTTCTCATGATTTACCCTTTATAGTTGATTCCCCAGCTGGTTCGTTGGACCTTTCAGTAAGAAGGCAAGTATCTAAAACAATACCTCATTTATTTGACCAGCTTATTGTTTTTATCACTTCTGGTGAGAGAGAGGCCTTTACAGACTATTTCTACAGAATTGAAGATGAAGTCCAATTTCTAACAATTAGTAAAGAAAATGGAGAAACGCGTTGTATTGAAGGAAAAGAAACATTTGCTACCTTTCAAGGGGAAGAAGAGGAAGAAGAGAATGTAATAAAAAATTAGGAGGTTTGCCTGATGGGGTTTAAGTTACCTAAAGAAGCAAGAGAATACTTTAAGTTAATTGACCAGAAAGATAATAAGTTTAAAACCATATTTGACAAGTATTACTTATGTTTAATGGTTGGTCTTAGTAATGAAAAACTAGGTAAGCAAGATGAATATGAGAGTGCTGATTTCGTAGAAGGGTATCCCCAAGCTTATGCAGATAAAGCCCCGTTGATTACTGGGTTATTAATCAATGCTGAGATGGAGAGACAAGGGATAAATTCTGAGGATCGTACAAGTGTGGAGGGTTTAATCCTACAGTTAATTGATAACGACTCAAGCACCAAGCTCAGTGAAAAAGGCATGGAATTATTAAATAGCTATGCAGCTGGAGGGATGAGTACTATCAGGGACAATATACCGAAAACTAGTGAAATAGAAACATTCCTAGTATATTATCACCGATTGCTTAACCCAGCATCTTGATGCTTTTTTGAATAAGTTCTTAAGGGCATTAACCACACACCTTCTAAGCAGCACCCTGAAACTTTCTATCTTTATAGGGTTTTTGATTATGATGAAACAAGCAATTCAGGAAATATGTTTGTGCTTAATGGTGATATGGAAGATTATTTAGATTTAGAACCTATTACATTTAGGGCAAAAATTAAATAAGGGGGAGATAATATATGGCTATTTATGGTATTGGAGCGATGTATGGTGGGACTCGCGATAAGTCAAATGAATTTCTAAAACAAAAATGTGCCTGTATTGGTTGGGATGAGAAAGAAGCTCCTGGCCTGCACAAGATGCTCACCAAGATTAAGACAGGTGACTTCATATATATTAAATCTATGGATATAAGCAAGAAGTCGTTGGGAATAAAAGCTATAGGGGTTGTATACGATGACCAAATTAAAGACTACGGACTTGGGAAAGGAGTTTCGGTTAAATGGTTGTGGCCATTAGAAGGTGTTAGTCAAGAAAAAATAGCTATAACTAGTGAGATGTATAAAAATAATGTGTTTAATAATACTTTGTACGAAGAATATAACCCGGTGGTTCAATCGTTTATACTTAATAAAGTGTTCGGAGGACTGTAATTAAATGGTGATTTATTATTTGGAAGGTTACGGGGATTTTAGGGATGGAGTTAATATTCTTGGAGTCTGTAGTTTGATAGAATAATAGAATTGAAGAGATTCATAGGAAATGCAGATAAAGTTTTTAGCGTATTTGAGGTGAGGTGTTTGAATGCTTTTGAAAAACACGAATATTTATCAGCAAGAAAAGAGCATTTTCAGTTGTCTATTCCAACTATAGCACCGCGTAGGGGCAAAGCAGTTGGTTATGACATTAATCAATTGAGTTGGAATGAAGTAAAGTTTTTAAAAGATGATGGAACCTTACATGATGATATGAGTACTATACCTAATGATACAGGTGGTATTTATATATTCCGCATAAAATCTGATTTAATACCAAATGTAATAAACTATACTATGTATATTGGCAGGGCTCAATATAATAATGGTACATATAGTTTAAGATCGAGATGCAGGCGCTATATTACCGATACAAGATTAAGTATTCAAAAGATGATCAACTACTGGGGACCATATTTATATATTTCTTATACAACTATAGATGATAATGAACTTATTGTTGATTTAGAAAAATTTTTAATAGCGTCTGTATTACCTGTATATAATCCTGAAATTGATGAAGTAGAAATTAAGGAAGCTAAAAGAATGTTTTATCCATAAGAAAGGACGTGTATAATGAGAATTCCAGCTATTGTATCAAGTATAGGTAATTGGAGTTATTATGTCTGTTCAATGACTTTCGATCAAATTAATAACTATGTAAGCAAAATTGATAAAGAGTTACATAAATCAGAAAAATTAAGCGAGTTGCTTCAAAGATCTATAACAAACAATTACAAAAAAATATCAAAATACATATTAGAACATGATGACCGATTCTTTAATGCAATAGTACTTGCAGTGTATGAAGGTGACCCACAGTTTAGAGAGGTTAGTTTCGAATATAAGGGAGAACAGTATGGAAATATGGGTTTGCTGGAATTTACTGGGATGGAAGTTATTTTTCCGGTTGATGGACAACACCGTGTAGAAGGAATTAAAAAAGCTTTACAAGAAGACCCATCTATAAGTTCCGAAACAATCCCTGTAATCTTTATAGGTCATAGAAATAATCCAGAAGGAATGGAAAGGACTAGGAGATTATTTAGTACGTTAAATAGGTATGCAAAACCAGTGAAGAAAAGTGAAATAATTGCCTTGGATGAAGATGATATTATTGCAATTACTACTAGATATCTTGTTGAGAACCATCAATTGTTTAAAGATAATCGAATAAGTTTATCAACCAACTTGGTTGAAAGTAACACAAGTGCATTTACCACGATAGAAACCCTTTATGATTGTAATAAATTTTTATTTTTAAATTACCATAAGGGAATTGGTTTTAAAGGTGGCATAGAAAATTATCTAAGAGTAAGGCCTTCGGATACCGAAATAGATGAATTTCAGAATTTATGTTATTCTTTTTGGAATATTTTCAGTACTAGGTTTAGTCAAGTAAATGAGTTCCTTAGATTAGAACAGGATGGGGCTCTTCCTTTTAGAAATAGTGAAGGTGGAAATTTGTTGTTTCGTCCAGTCGGACTTTCCTCGTTTATAAAAGCAGTTTCTACTGTTAAAAAGCGCACAGAAAAAAGCTATGAACAAATTTTAGAAGCAATGAGTGAGATAGATTTTTCTTTAGTCGAAAAACCTTGGCGACATGTTTTGTGGAATATGCAAGAAAATAAAGTGATTGCAAGAAACGCAACTTTAACTCATCTATTATTTATATACATTTATCAAAAGCGAATTAACGAAACAATAGTGACTAATGCGGAATATAACGATCTTAGAAAGAAATATGCAAATAAATTAACTATTAACATTGAAGAGATTGATGATATTTTGAGTGATTTATAAATTGTTTGGAAAATAACCAAAGATCTCCACGAAGAGTTGAGATCTTTTTTATCGTTGATAACAAAGTTAAACGGCTGAGTAAGAATAAAAGTGTTAATATAACCAATTTAACAATTAAAATTAATTAATAGAAATCATTATAATTAATGGAAGGAAGCTTAAAGGAATGAGTGTCTGCAGTGCAATAGAAGATTTTTCATTATTAACCTGGTATATATTAGAGGGAAGATTTATTACAAATTTGAGTGTTGGTGAAGAGACAATAACTGATGTTAGCCTGATTGAATTACCTAAAAGACTAGGGAGTAGTACAAAAATAGAGAAGTTCAGTAAAAAAAGGAGGACAAAGTAGGTGCAGATTGGGAATGGTGGATAATAGACCACGGAAAAGCAATTTCACTTAGAGTACAAGCAAAAATATTAAGCCAAGATATGAAATATAAGAGTCTAAATTATGTTGGAAAAAGTAAAAAAGCCCAAATCGATACTCTTCTTAACAAAGCTGCTGCTGATAAATGTATTCCTATTTACATATTCTATAATTATGTAAATAACTTTCCTACAATAAACTGTAGGTGTGGTAAAACGATACATGACTTTTATGAAGGGGTGACTTATAGTTTTGGACCAACTGTTAAAGGCATAGTTGGAAGTGGAGGAAGAAAAGGTTATGGTTATCATGAAGTACGTCCTTTTTCTGACTTTTTAGTGTGTTTATTTTGTTGTAACAATAAAAGCAAATCACTAATAAGTGCAATTGTTGATAGATATAAGGAATTTTCGAAATCAAAGGTTGAAGGTTACATTAAAGAAAAAGTACCTAAGTATGTCAAGAAAATCTCACCAGACATACAAATAGAAACAGAAGATAAAGACCTTAAGGAACTTCCGAAATTTGTTATTGTTACCCAATTAAATTGATAATATTTTTATTATAAAAACTACTTTGCAAATTGTAGAAATCAATTATTATATGCTCTTTATTTAAAAGTTGAAGGTATTAATTTTAATGATTATATACGATATAAAATTTCCCTCGACTAAGGGTGAATATTAGATTTATAAACAAGTTTTAGCCGAAAGTCATCGATGACGTTCGGCTAGATGAAATGTTCATATTATTGCTCATAGAATTTTTATTTTCTATATAAGATTATTAGACATGTAATAAAGAAAAGTTGATAAATTAGTTATCTTTTGCAAGAGTTTGTTTCTATTTTTTATATTCTTGAATGGGCGGAATGATGTAATAAACGCTCAAAACCTAATATAAATAAGGTTAAAATGGTCACGAGACTTCTCGTGACCATTTTTTGACCTTGTTTAATAATATAACTTTACACTTCTCATTAACTAACTAATTTTTTCAATATTTGTCCCCAGGTTATGTATTTTAGTGCTTCTAGATAATCGTACATTACCATGTTTACCTTACTGTTTCCTCAATAGTCTCAAGTCATTTTCCAACCTAGTTACGCTCCCTAAAACTTCTCAAACGAAACGGATGTCTAATTTTTATAAGACGGGTGAATGAATGCCTCAGAAATTAGTTCGGTACAGTATTATTTTCATTCGGTTAAGCATTTTCCTTTACTAATTCGATATAATGATGCCAAAAAACGTCTTTTATTTCGTTGTCAAGATTCCATCGATATTGTAAGTTTTTTTGAAAGCTTTTTAATTGAATAGAAAAGTAAGAGGGAGTAAGTTCATGAACGAAGAGAAACGAATGATTCAATTTCAATCGGAAGAGTATATTCCACAGTCGTGGGATGTGATCGAATGTGAGGACGAGAGTGTTTTCTTTTTAACAAATGGGAATTTGTTAGGGCCAAGTGCGCATATTTTAAAAGCCCGTGGACTTAGTAACAAAATGTATATTAAGTATCAAGGGTTCACATTAGAAGAAGTTGTCCGTGAGTTGGATGAGAAACATGGAATTAGTCGAGTTGAAAACGGGAAGTGGAAGGTATTATGGAAAATTATTCAATCTCAATTCAGTGTTTAATGAACAATTCAGAAATTTCTGGTAAAATGTAACTGTTACGTTTTTTTAACCAAATGGTATCGGAGGACTTTTCGGATGAAAGTGTTTTTGGAGTTGATGTGGTTTTTTAAACAGGAGAAAAGAGCTTATTTAACGGGAATTATATTGTTATTTATCGTCGCATTTTTAGAATTAGTCCCTCCAAAAGTGATCGGCATCGTGGTCGATCAAATCGCAGAAGGTACTCTTTCGCAAGAAAAGTTGTGGCAGTGGATGGGTATTCTATTAGGAGCTGCACTCATGATGTATGTGCTTCGTTTTATTTGGCGCATTATGATTTTCGGTTCAGCGGTTAAATTGTCGAAGCTCCTTCGGAATCGTTTGTATCAACAGTTTACGATGATGACGCAATCGTTTTACCAACGACGACGGATTGGTGATTTGATGGCCCATGCGACGAACGATTTACAGGCGATTCAGCAAACGGCAGGAGCTGGCGTTTTAACACTCGTAGACTCATTGGCTGTAGGTGGATTCGTCATCATTACGATGGCGGCAACAATTAGCTGGAAGTTGACGCTCATCTGTTTGATTCCCATGCCTATCATGGCGTATTTAACGAATTTTTACGGTTCATTACTACATAATCGATTTGGGCAGGCGCAAGAAGCATTTTCCTCTTTGAATGACAAAACACAAGAAAGTATATCGGGGATAAAAGTCATTAAAACGTTTGGTCAAGAGAAGGAGGATATCGAATCTTTTCGTGATCAGTCTGAAGATGTTGTTCGTAAAAACTTAGCTGTTGCGAGAGTCGATTCATTGTTTGATCCAACGATCTCAATCATTGTTGGGGTTTCGTTCTTTCTCGCTATTGTGTTTGGAGCTCGCTATGTGATTCAAGGGGAATTAACGATTGGAGAGCTTGTTTCGTTTACAACGTATCTAGGCCTTCTTATATGGCCAATGCTTGCGTTTGGTTGGTTGTTCAACATTGTGGAAAGAGGAAGAGCTTCCTATGATCGAGTATCGAAATTACTTCATGAAAAACCGGATGTGTTAGAGCAAAAAGGAGCGCGAAAGGATACACCGAGTGGTGATCTTCAATATCACGTCGATTCATTTTCGTATCCAAATGAAGAACAGGCGGTATTATCCAATATCCATTTCACATTAAAAAAGGGAGAAACGTTAGGAATTGTCGGAAAAACAGGGGCAGGAAAAACGTCTCTCATTAAAGCATTGCTTCGCGAGTTTCCAGATATAAATGGGGATATCAAGATTGGGAACGAATCTATTTTTGACTATGAGCTTAATTCATTGCGCAGTGTCTTTGGATACGTGCCGCAAGATCATTTTCTTTTTTCAGCATCCATTCAAGAAAACATCGCATTCGGAAAACCCGATGCAACGGTAGAAGAAGTTCAACAGGCAGCGAAGCTAGCCCATATTCATGATGACATCGTTCAATTAACAGAAGGGTATGACACGGTTGTAGGGGAGCGAGGCGTTTCCTTATCTGGGGGGCAAAAGCAACGCATTTCCATTGCTCGTGCTCTTCTCATGGACCCTGAGATCTTAATTCTAGATGATTCTTTATCAGCTGTAGATGCAAAAACAGAAGAGCAAATTTTAACTTCCTTAAAAGCAAACCGTGACGGGAAAACAACGATTATAACAGCGCATCGCTTAAGCGCCATTCAACATGCGCATCTGATTCTCGTGCTTGATGAAGGGGAGGTTGTTCAGCGAGGTACCCATGAACAATTGATGGCACAAGAGGGATGGTATAAAGACATGTATATTAGACAGCAGTTAGAAGACATTGTAGAACATGGGGGGTAAGGCATGGAAAAAAGTTTAAAATTGTCTCCGAAAAAGCAAAGAGAAGTGTTTCGGCGTTTAATAGGTTATACAAAGCCCCATGGCAAAGGAATCATGTTAGCTTTTTTGCTACTAACGATGACAACAGCGGCGGATGTCATTGGACCCATTTTAATCAAAGTGTTTATCGATAGTTATTTAACACCTCAATATTTTCCGAGAGAACCTCTTTTTTATTTAGGAATTGGGTTCTTAAGCCTCCACATTATGAAGGTGGTTATTTTATATTTTCAGCAGCTTAAGTTTCAAGAAATCGCCTTGAAGATTATTCAACAGCTGAGAATTGATGTGTTTACGAAAGTGCAGCGGCTCGGGATGCGTTATTTTGATCAAACACCTGCTGGAAGCATTGTTTCAAGGGTAACGAATGATACTGAAGCGATCAAAGATATGTTCGTGGAAGTGTTAGTGTCGTTCATTCAAAGTTCGTTCTTATTGGTTGGAATTTTCGTGGCTATGTTCTTGCTAAATGCTAAATTAGCCTTTTTCTGTTTGGCCATTTTACCAATCATCTTTTTCATCATTCGTACGTACCGAAAGTATAGCTCGATCTATTATGCACAACTTCGGGAAAAATTAAGTCAACTCAATGCGAAGTTAAATGAATCGTTGCAAGGGATGGCTATGATTCAAGTGTTTAGACAACAGAAGCGATTGCAACAAGAATTCGGAGCCATCAATGAGTCACATTATGAGTCGGGGATGAAAAATATTAAGCTGGATGGTTTGTTACTTCGCCCTGCGATTGATGTTGTGTACGTATTATCGCTTATTTTAGTGTTGAGTTATTTTGGGATTTCGTCATTTAACAGCCCAGTTGAAATCGGGGTGCTGTACGCCTTTGTCAATTATTTAGATCGTTTCTTTGAGCCGGTTAACCAAATGATGATGCGACTTTCCATGTTTCAGCAAGCGATTGTTGCTTCCTCCCGGGTATTTACGCTACTAGATGAGAAGGATGAAGAGCCCTCTCAAAAAGAGAAAAATGTGGTCATTCAAAATGGAGAGATTGAATTTCGGAATGTTTCCTTTAGTTACGACGGAAAGCGTGATGTTTTAAAAAATATTTCGTTTACGGCTAAGCCCGGGGAGACAGTTGCACTTGTCGGTCATACCGGAAGTGGTAAAAGTTCGATCATTAATTTATTTATGCGTTTTTATGAATTTGAACGGGGAGATGTTTTCATAGATGGGCAGTCGATTAAAGACTATCCAAAACAGGAGCTTCGTCAAAAGGTAGGCCTCGTTTTACAAGACCCATTTCTTTTCTTTGGAACGATTCAAGATAATATTCGGCTATACAATGAGGAAATATCGGATGAGAATGTAAAAAAAGCGGCGGAGTTTGTGCAAGCGCACAGCTTTATTGAGCAGCTTCCTGATGCCTACAAACATCAAGTTGTAGAGCGAGGGGCCACTTTATCGAGTGGGCAACGCCAATTGATTGCGTTAGCCCGAACCATCGCGACCAATCCCAAAATCTTAATCTTAGATGAAGCAACTGCCAACATTGATACCGAGACAGAAGAGGCGATTAGTGTGGCGCTTGATAAAATCAGGAAGGGTAGAACCACGATTGCGATTGCCCATCGATTATCCACTATACAAGATGCTGACCAAATTCTCGTTTTACATCAAGGGGAGATTGTAGAGAGGGGCAACCATCAACAATTACTTGCTCAAAAAGGGTTGTATTATAAAATGTATTTACTACAAAATGGGCTGACCGAGAATATGGAAAACGCTGTGTCGTCCTAATTTGAAAGGCAATCGGAAAAAATCCGATTGCCTTTTTGGTTGTTACGGAAAGTTTAAGTTCAATAAAATGTTAAAGTATTCTCTTTACAGTTTTTTTTTGTGTCTAGCTCCAAGCGTCATGAGCTCGGGTCGCTTCGGCCCTGCTGTGGCGACGGAAGACTCCTCGCAGGTCCTAAAGCGCCCTTCGCCTAAGGACTTGCGCTTTTCTTAGGGGCTTTTCAAGTCGTTAGAAGTACGTAACAAGAATCATTCTTGATCTAACTTTTCTTGTTTCTTTTTTCTTCGAATCATGATGATGAAAAGAACGATGGATAGGACAAAGAGCAAGGATAATCCAATCCAAATGAAAAGTTGGCTACCGTCTAATAATTTGAATTCTGTTTTGGTTACTTGTTCGGAATTTTTTTCTTCTTCTGCTTGGTAAGTGAAAATATCATTGTTAATATTTTGTGCCACGATATAAGCAGGGTCCCCGTTTTCTTTTAAATATAACAGCATTTGCTCCGATAAATAGAGGTTGTTTTGTTCCAAATCTGTTTTTGTAAAAACGGTTAATGCATGTTCTTCATTCCAAGGTGATGGCTGTATATAAGCGATGCGAATTGTTGTTTCATTCAATAGTTGATAAGGCGTAATATCTCCGTTTTTTTCGGGCTCATTGACTAATAGGTTTGTTTGTTGCTCTTTTAGTATCGGGTGAATTTCGGTACCTCCAATGAAAAGGAGATCGTTTTGTTTCAACATATCATCGGTTACATCTGAGCTATAAGTGATGTTTAAATATCGTAATGATTCGACGTCGGTGTACATGCTGCTTATAAGATTTTGGAGTTGATGGATGTCCTCTAGCGTCACAGCGTTAGGGATAACAATTGTCGTTTCAGATTGATTGTTTTTCGTTACGTATGGGGAAGGCCATTTACTAAAGTTGAATGATGTACTGCTGTCTACTTGCGGGACGAACAAGTAGCTGGATTGGTCTAAATAAATCCAACGACTGTTATCAGCTGGAACACAAATATCATAATCATGTAAACCCATCGCTTCAAATTTAATTTCTAAAAAGGACGATTGATTCAATAATGCTGGATCAACCGGTATTTCTACTGAATAATAACCACTTTCGTTCATATTCGTTAACCGCTCAATCGCAACGGAGTGTGGCACATTGTTTAGCCAGATTGTCAACTCAGCCTCATTATTTGTGATTTCATTTTCTAGTTGTGTGAGCACTTCCGATTTCTTCAGTTTCAATTGTAGATAAGCTTGTTGATTTTCATCGATGTTAGCCGGTACTTTGTAAAAGTAATTTTGCGATAAACTGTTCACGCCGGATAGTGTTAAATTCCCAATTTGCAAGTCTTCAAACGTCACGCTCGGTGAATAGTTTTCTTTTTTAGGAAATGGAATGCGATTAATATTGATGGACGTTCCGGCTAACTGATTAATATAGTCTTGCTCTGTTAAGACATGTATTTTCTCAGAAATGTCGGAGTCTGTGTTAGCCGTAATAAATAACACTTGTTTTGTCGCTTGCTCTCCTTTTAAGGCATAATTTGCAATGGTTAGATGATCGTCTTCGAGTGATAAATTTGCTGCTCCAACTAATGATTTAATCGTTCCATTAAAGGAGGATGTTTTGCCAATCACAATATAGTGGGAGCGAAATGCTTCCATTGAAGATTCGCTTATGATCTCAATTCGATCACCTGAAGAAATTTGTGTTTGTAAATAGCTAGATAGAAATAACGCCGCTTCCAATTCGTTCGAACTGGGCTGATCAGGGATGACAATCGATGTGTGAATTTCTTGGTCAAAGCCTGGTTGAACAAATGGATATGGAAAGTCCTGTAGTAAAAAGTCGCTTGTTGCTCTTTCTGATATGTCTAAATAAAGAAGGCTTTCTGGGTATAAGGTAAACCAATTAGCTGAGTGGTCCTCATTCACACAAATCCCATCCATGATATGACCGTAAAAGGAGATGGAGATGCTGTGAAAGCCTTCTTCTAAAGCAGCATCAGGTAATGGGATACGAACGGTGTTCTTGTTATCTTCCTTTTGAATTAGCGGAATGCTTTCGATTGGGACGTTGTCAATGAGAACTGTCATGCTTGAAGGCTCTTTTAGTAAGGGTGAATGTCGGTAATGAAGCTCTAAGTAGTTATTGTCACCTATCGATGCAACGGGCACATTGTAAAAAAACTGGGTCGTATCGTTTAAGCCGTACATCGTAATTGCTGAGTTTGATAGTTGAACTACTCCTCCGTCTTTGGAGGTGTTTTCTTTTAGTTGGTCTAGTGAAGAGGGAATTGCAATCGTCTGATCCGTTCGTGAAAAGGTCTCTTCCGCAGAAGAATTTGTTGTGACCCATATACTCATAAACAGCATTGAAACGAATAATAGAATTGTTTTTTTCAACATACTCACCTTTTCTTTTTATCTTGATTCGATTGATTAAATCGTTCCGTTTTATACCACTTCACTTCTTGTTGGAACAACATTCGCTTTATTTCTAAATAAAGCGAGTACATGACGAGTACAATCCATAGCTGGGAATACGTAAAGTACATCAACATGACAGTGAAAAAGTTAGCACGGGTCATTTCAGTTCGTTCAATACTTAAGGTAATAAAAACTTCTGTAATAAACAGTAAGTAGGCAAGTACCCAAAGAACCATTGAAACGATACCAACTGTTAATTGTAAGTCGAAGAACATATTCACTACAAAAATGGTATTTGATACAACAACACCGAAGAAAAATAAGAAATACGTGAAAAAGAAATAACATAAATCAAAGACAATTCGCTTTCGTTTTAATTTGAAAAATTGAACCATAAACTTTAAAACGACGTATTGGTTTCCTCGAGCCCATCTTGTGCGTTGACGCCACCAAACCTTCCATGTTTCCGGCTCTTGCTCCCACGTAATCGCTGCGGGGAAAAAGCGGATATGATAACCGGAATTGTATACGCGAATGGTAAGCTCGGTATCTTCTGCTAATGCTTTTTCGTCCCAGCCGCCGAGGTTTTCGATAATGGAACGACGAATGGCAAAATTCGTTCCGGGAATGGTTGCTACTTTGAACCAAAACCATCTCCCTGCCTGGGCCATCCACTGAAAACAAATTGTTTCAATGTTAATAAATCTCGTAAGCAATGTTTTTTTCGCGTTGATGACTCTAAACTTTCCTACTACTGCCCCAGCCTTCGGGTCTTGGTGGAGTCCCATGGCTAAATAGTAAACGGACATTGGTTCTGGTGTATTATCAGCATCGTATACGGCAATAAATTCTCCTGTTGATGCTTTAAACCCTTGATTAAGTGCGCTTGATTTCCCTTTTCCACTGTGGGGAGGTTGGGTGACGACGACTTTAATAAACGGAAATTCCGCTGCATAGCTTGAGGCAATTTCTTCGGTTCGATCTGATGAGTTGTCGCTTATGACAATGACTTCTAGTCGGTCCTTCGGATAGTGTAACTTAGTCATGGCTTTTAACGTTTGACCAATGACGACCTCTTCATTGTGAGCGGGGATGAGTATCGATACTTTCGGAAGGTCTTTAAATTTCTCCTTCCAATTCGGAATCACTTTATCAAATGATAAGTAATGGAAGTATCCTCCCTGCATTAAAAACATGTGATAAAGTAGCATAATCCATATGACGGAAAGGGACGCAAGGAATAAAAAGTTAGCCATTTTGTTTTCTCTCCAGGAATAATCTTTTTCTTAAATTGAGACGTAAATAAAGTGTATACAGAACGAACATTACAATGGATAGGAACACGAGAAGAGCAATGCCCCATAGTAGGTAATCTAGTGTAGATAGATCAAAGGTTAACGACCACTTGTCCCACCAACTTAATTGACTATTGACTTCTATTAATCCATTTTTGGAATGAATCGTGGCTTTCTCAACGGTTACCCTGTTATTTAATTCCTTTAAATCAATCCACTCGACCCCATTTACCGCTTCAATAGCTTCGATAAACTCTTGTAAATACTCGACACCGAGATAGGGATGATAAAAGGCCCCTAGCATACTGTCACGAACTTGAAGATTTTTTTCAATCGAATCTTTAACAGCTTGAACGGGTAACGGATGGTTCGGATCAATGAAGCCAATGGTTTCAGGTAATACAAGCATGCCCTTCCATGTTGTCGTGTAGGGAGGGGCGTTCATTACTTTCCACGTTCGATCTCCTAATTGAATTTGCCCCAATAACGTGGAAAAATATTGGGATGTTAGCTCATAGCCCAATTGAGACATTGTGTAATGGGGTGCCTCAAACGCAATGGGATAGAGATCGTACTGGATTAGTTCGTAAACACCTTTTGAAAGGCGATCGGTGATATATGTCCTTTCAATGTTGGCTAGTTGCGTCTGATATTGATTAAATGCTTCAAAGGTAGAAAAGTTAGTAGTGTTTTTTATCTTCTCGATTGTGTCTTTCGGTGAGAGGGATGTTATGGGCTGATCCATTTTTGCATCCCAAAATTCAAATCCTTCACCGGTTTCATTATATCGATAGGCGTGTTTGTATCCGTGAAGGATGACTGAGCCTCCGTTTTGTTGAAGATATTGCATGACTTTAACTAGATCAGGGTTGCTTGAAAAACGAACAATTTCGCCTGAATTGGGGTCAACGTATACAGGAATAACTGCCATCATGAACGGGATTCCTTTATCAATTAAATAGTTCCCCACCTCTAGAAGCTTTTCTGCATCCGACTTCGGATGAATGTCTTCCAAACGTAAATATGCCTCATGGTGAGAGGGGTGTGATTGGAATACATCGTGAAGTAAGTCAGCAAATGTATACCTTAAATCTCCGAGTATTTCTTTCGAACCGAAATAAAAGTGCTGATTGTGACGAATAAAAAGAGGGAAATCCTCGCTCCCTTTTACTCCCCATCGTAAAACGTCTGATTCGGTCTGAAGAATAAATGTTGAGACTCGTTCGTCAAGCGGAAAAGTCGCACCCGTTCTGTTTTTTACTTTATGAATAGTCACGTTTCCTTCAATGGTTAAAAATTCATAGGCAGGTAGTTGATCAACATTGTGACCGATTGCCAGCATGGTTCCGTTTAAGGAATTAAGGGATTGAATGAACGAATTTGGTAGTTTTTTTTCCTCATCACCGAAATAGATGAGGTGAGTACTACGTTTGACGTCGTCCTCCAAGACTGCCACGTCGGCAACAACCTTTACATGAATGGTGAAATGCTGAATGAGTAGTTGAAGGTAGCGGATAGATTCGTTGATTTGGTTAGACTTTGTTGAGTAAACAAGTAACACTTCAACGTCTTCAGTCGAGTTGCCTGCCGCTTTGTATGGATTGAGAGGTAAAAGCATAATGAAAAAAGCAAGGATGATTACGCCTTTCTTAAACATAGGTGACCAACTCATTTTTGGCGATTTCATACAATGTATTAGCATCTGGGATTGATGGTTCAAAGTTGGAATACCCAAACTTCATTGATAAGGTTGTCATGTTTCCGTTTAATAGTGTATGAGTCGGGAGATGATCTTTGAGCTTATGAATAATCAACTCCACTTGTTGTTCAGTTGTGTGAGTTAGCAGCACGGCGAACACATTCGCTTCGACACGGTATTTTTGGTCACTGATACGAGTTAAGGTATTTAATTTATCTGCCAGTTGTTGAAGCAAATGATTGGTTTCTTTCTCGCCGTAAAGCTTTTCAAATTCGTGAAAATGGTCCATTTGAATGAGTAAGAAAGAAAATTCATTTCCATAGCGCTTTGCGCGATTTAGCTCTTCATTCAATTCAAGTATCATTCGCTGTTTATTATCAAATCCAGTGAGTGGGTCGACAGCAACTAGTTGTGTAAACTTCTTCTGTAAATATCGATTCTGTTCCATTAGTTCTTCAATTCGTCCATGTATTTGCCCGGTTAGAAGCGATAAAAGGACGAGAGAAGTAGACCAAAAGAAAAAGAGATTCAATGAAATGACAGATGAAAGTCGAAAAGACGAATCCATGTATTCTGTCCAGAAATAAAGACTCCCCATTGAAAACATAATAATGAGGGAAATCCCTAAAGAAGGGACGATTCCTGTTAGACTACCAACACCACAAACGGTAAGCAATAACACAATGAACACAATACTTACTGATTCAAGTGGTGCAAACAACGAGATAGTCAGGCATGCTAAGCAGATGGTTGCGATAATGGACAATTTTAAGATAAACAAGTTACTGAATAATATTTTCATTGATAAGCTTCCTCTCAGCATATAAAGGTAGTAAATTGTCGAATGCGTGCGTATTGTTTGTACTAAAATCCATATATCCTCCGTAATAGGGAGAGTTTGGATTTTTGACTTGTAACCGCATCATCCGATCATAGACGTCTGTTGCAAAAGCTGTTTCTCCCCGTTCAATACTGTATAGGATCGTTAACGCATAAATGGACGGTGATTCAAAGGTTGCTGACGGTTGTTCAGTTAATCGATTGTATCGTCCATACAACAACTTATGCTTGTAAAACTCATTTTTTAACCAATAAAAGAACGTTTCTGTATTTATTTGGAAATTTTCTAAGTGGTAGGCTAAATACACTTGGTCTATTAAATTAATCTCTTCATCAAAATGGTATGAATGGTCATCAACCGTATATCTCTTTGGGAAAAAAGGACCTTCTGTTGGCAAAGAGCTTAGGAATTGTTTGGTTTCAGCAAACCAATCTTCATGAATAATACCGTGAGACTTCATAAGTTTGAGAGCTTGTGGTGAGAGATAGGACAAGGTAAGAAAGTTTCCGGATTCATACATATCGTAGTAATCGGTCCAATGATTGTGATAGCGGTTGTATTTTGCCACACTTTTGGCCATTTCGTTTGCTTTGTTGATGTACTCTTTATTTCCCCATAACATTCCGGCCTTGTATAAAGCTTCAATAATGCGGAGGTCGTCGATAAGAGCATTTGTTTGAAAGTTGTTCGTTCCTTCTATCTTCCAATTTACGAGGGATTTATCATTGATGAAATATTCGTTTAACACTAGAAAAGAGTGCGAAAATGTCTCTGGATCGTTTTTCTCTACTAAGTAAAGCATCCATAAACCAAGGGATTCGGATAAATATTCATCTTGGCGGTCTTGTAAATCTGTACGAATCATTGTTTTTTCTGTCAAAAGATTCCTGAAAACAAAGTGTTCTGTTGGAGCTAAGATGGTTGAGTCAAAACGCTTCGGTTCTTGAGGATGTAAAGGTAAGAAATATTGAAAACCTATAGCTAGGAAAATAATGAGGATGATACCAATAATAAATTTTTTCATTACTCAACTCCTAAAATAAGAGGTAAACGCTTGTCATCGCATTGGCGAAAACAAGCGCATATAAACATCTTACTAAAAAATATTTTGAAGGTATAAAAATATTTTACCATTATTTTAAAGTAATTGATTACTATTAATACTAATTTTCAAGAAAATGTGTGATCGTACTAGTCAATGTATTGGTTATACAATGCTACAATATCGTGCAATCCTTCAGCTTCGGCAATCATTAGTGGAGAAACCCCTAAGTTATTGACTGCTTCTGGATCGGCTCCATTCTCTAACATATAAGCAAGGACGTCGAGATTTGCATATTCGTTCGTTACAGTGTGCAATGGTGTATTGCCATCCTCGTCTGTTTGCGTAAGGTCTGCCCCGCTATCGATTAAAAGAGGAATTAAATTATTATTCTCCGTATACCCGGCGTAATGAAGGAGTGGTTGTCCGTATCCATTTGTTACATTCGGGTCCCCATACTGCAAAAATAGTTCTAAGAAATGGATATCATTGTGAAACACCGCTGTATGAAGGAGGGTATCTTCTGTGTCTGGTAAGATTTCAGTTGGATCGGCTCCGCCTTCTAAAAGATCTTTTGCGAATTCGTAATCATCTTCATAATATGCTCGTTCTAAGTCGTTGGAATAAGACATGTATTCTTCAGCCCAATCTTCGTCCCATTCTTCAAACAATGGGGCGGCCAATGAAATAATGCTTACAAAAGCAAAGATGGACGCGACAGAGAGTCCAACTATTAGCAAGATAGCGATAACCATTTTAGCTATAGGTGTTTTGAAGCGCGTTAATGGCTGCTCGTTAAAAAAAGACACTAATTGATCGATTCGTTTTGGTAAAGGCGGATGAGTGGAAAGCTTTTCGCTAAGCCAAACAAATAAACTATTCTCTTCTTGTAATTGCTGAATGTACGATTCTTTATTGACTTCTCGATATAGCTCTTTCCCAACTGAGAGCATGGTTAAACCATTTGTCGCTGCTTCTGTGTTTTGAATGTATGCTGCCGCCATTCGGTCGCACGTATATTCACAGCCTCTTGAATAGGCTTCTGCCAAAAACGGAACAAATCTTCCTGGAAAGAGAAGCAGGTTTTTAACAATATGATTGCGTTTAATATGTGCGAATTCGTGCGCTAAAACAAAATGAAGTTCCTCTTCATGACCATCTTTTATTAGCTCAAAAATTCCTGAGTAAATCGTGACCATGTTCTTCCCGAAAAAGCGAGTTGCAAATGCGTTTAATACTCCGGATGATTCTATGACATAAATATCAGGCGTTTTTTTAAGTCCCATGTCCATGCTGATTTTTTCAGCTCGTTCATAAATATGAGGAAACTGGTTAGGCCCGAGTTTGACTCCATTCGATCGAATATATCCGATAAAAAGAGCGGATGTGAAAATGGTAACAAGAAATAATCCGAATAAAACAATGATACCAATAACGGAAAAGGTTAAACCGAGATATACGAAGACGCTCGTAATAACCATAAAGATGAAATAAAGTGTTTCTTTCGGATGAATTAAAGAAGTTGATGAATATTCTTTCATACGCATACGTCCCTTCGTTGAATGTATCACCTTGTATATCGGTGCTTTCTTTCTAATATTTACAAAAATAGTGAGATTTGTATAGTAGAATTAGGTTAAGGTAATTGAAAAGGGATTTTGTCTACAATAGCTAATAGTAATAGGTAGGTTGATTCATATAATTGGAGGGGAAAAACGTGCATCCAGTTCTTGAGCAAGTAGTCGCAAATATGGAAAAAGTAATTGTAGGAAAACGTGATTCGATTGTACTCAGTCTTGTCGCTTTATTATCAGAGGGGCACGTATTATTAGAGGACGTCCCTGGAGTGGGGAAAACGAAATTAGTCAAAACATTGGCGCAATCAATTGGAGTTGACTATAAAAGGATTCAATTTACACCTGACTTACTTCCTTCAGATATTACAGGGGTATCCATCTACAACACGCAAACGAATGAATTTGAATATCGTCCGGGGCCTGTTATGAGTTCTGTCGTGTTGGCGGATGAAATTAACCGAACATCTCCGAAGGCGCAAGCAGCTCTTTTAGAAGCGATGGAAGAAGGCAATGTGACGGTCGATGGTACAACGATGTCTTTGCCTAGACCGTTCTTTGTTATGGCTACGCAAAACCCGATTGAATATGAAGGAACTTTTCCGCTACCGGAAGCGCAGTTGGATCGTTTTTTAATGAGAATTCATTTAGGATATCCGAGCTATTTAGATGAGTTGGAGATGTTATCTCGATTGGAGCGGGAAGAGGAATTTATTGTAGAGCCTTGTATTCAAAAAGAACAGCTGATTGAAATGCAAGAACAATGTCAAAAAGTATTTATGGATGACACGGTGAAAAAGTATTTGTTAACAATCGTCCACAAAACGAGAGAGCATCCTTCTGTTTCTTTAGGGATCAGTCCACGAGGCGCAATTGGATTAATGAAGGCGGCAAAAGCATATGCGTTTATCCAAGGAAGAGAGTACGTCCTTCCAGATGATATTCAATTGTTAGTTCCTGTTGTCTTTTCTCACCGTATCGTCTTATCTCCTGAAGCGAAATACGAAGGGAAAAAACAAGAAGATATTCTTGCTTCCATTTTGCAGCATACACCAGTTCCGGTTGAAAGGACCTGGCGTTCATGAAGCGAGTACGTTCGTTTTGGTGGAAGTTTTTCTTGTTACTCGCTTTGCTTGGAATTATGTTCAGTTATGCGATGTTTCAAGGAGGGTTTGTAAGCTGGTTTTTATTCTTTAGCTTTGTTCCCATCTTTCTCTATGCGTTTCTATTTGCCTTTTATCCTTTAAGTGATTTTACGATTGAGCGTACGTTACTCCGTGAAGAGTTAAAAGCAGGAGATACATTAGAAGGAACGATTCGAATGAAGCGCTCGATGCGCTTTCCGCTTTTTTTCGTCATTATCGAAGAACAATATGCCAGTAAAAACAACAACTCAGTGAAAACCATTTTATTCCCTTGGTTTAAGAAGGATATCCTTTTTCATTATTCCGTTCCTAACCTTCCCCGTGGTGAACTATGCTTGCAAGGTATTCGAATCAAAACGGGTGACTTGCTTGGACTAGTGGAAAAGGAACGGTTCATTCCGCTTGAGAAAAAGGTGCTCGTATTTCCAAAAGTTGTTGAGATGAGCAGGGTAAGAAAAGAAGAATCTTCCTCTAACGGATCGTTTTCAAATCGAAAGCCATTTCAAAAAGATACATCGATGGCTGGAAGTGTTCGTGACTATGAAGCGGGGGATAAACTATCGTGGATTGACTGGAAGGCAACTGCTCGCAGAAGTCAATTAATGACGAAAGAATTTGACCCTACTTTTCGCAAAGGGTATGTCCTTTACATGGATGAACAGGCCTCCTCAAATTTTGAGCAGATGATTACTTTTGTAGCTTCCTACATACACGCGTTACTGAAGTCGGGGGCTGAGCTTACTTTTTATGCGATAAATAATGAGCGAACGAAGTTTCCGGCCGAAAGCAGTGAAAGACAACTGCAGAAGATCTTTTTGTATTTGGCAAAAGTACATGAAAAGCTGGAAGTAAACTACTCATTGGTGCGACCGAAGCATGACCGGAAAGAAGAATCAACGGTAATTATCACCTCAAGTGTATCTTCAGGGCTTTTGCAATGGATAGAGCAAATGCACGCACATCAAAAGCAGGCAGTTGAACTCGTAATCGTTGGGGAAGCAAATGGACTGAAAGTGGAAGAAATAATGAGAGCGTGGGGGATTCGCGTAATGATCGTTACAGAAGAATTGTTCCCACAATGGAGTTAAAGAGGTGGAAAGCGGTGAGAGCATCACACATTCTTCTTTATTTATTCTCGTTTTTTGTATTAGCAGAGTGGTTACGTCCGCTTGAAGTATCAACCGATACGGCATATTCCTATATTTTTTTCATCTTTATTGGCGTTGCTCTTGTATTGAAATATTTTCAAGTCAAATGGTACTTTTCTTATCCTGTTAAGATCGGTCTTATTCTATTTTTTGTCCATCACATTTTTTACGATGGGACATTTTTTTCATTTATGTGGGTGAATGAATATGTAATGGACATGCTACTCAGCCTTACCTTGCTAAATGGAAGGGACTGGTTACATTTATCGCCTGTATTTCGGACGACCTTATTTTTTATCATGCTTTGGTTGTTAGTATACTTAATTTATTTTTGGGTCGTTCAGAAGTACCGCGTCTTGTTCTTTCTGTTTTTAACGTTTGTTTATGTCGGGTTTCTTGATACCTTTACACCGTATGACGCTACATATGCTATCGTTCGTCTTGTCGTCATTGGTTTTTTTATGTTAGGTTTTTTGTCATTTCATCGACTTTATGCGAAAGAAAATTTGAAAGTAGAACGCTATGCTTATTTTAAATGGGGCTTGCCATTACTCTTCTTGATCTCCATTTCAGTTGTTGTCGGAATTCTTTCGCCGAAGTGGGCACCTATTTGGCCAGACCCTGTTCCTTACATTACAAAAGCGGTGGAGGAAGAAGAGGAAGAAGAGTTAGATTTTAGTTCCGTTTCTAAAATTGGCTATGGTGAAAGTGATGAAAAGCTCGGTGGACCATTTGTTGAAGATGATACGGAAGTCATGGTTGTTGAATCGGAAGATCGCCAATATTGGCGTGTAGAAACAAAGGATGTGTATACCGGGAAAGGATGGATTGATGGACAAGCAGGAAGTCCGATTTCAGTAATCGGTCCAAATATTGGAACGTATTTATCAATTGTTGATGATGCAATTGTAGAAGAAGAACGGGTGGCCACTTTTGAAATGAGTCCGTTTTATCGAAAAATGCATTTTCCGTATCCTGTTGAACCGCTTATGCTAGAAAGCGATGAAGTAGAATTGAAGGAATTGTACTTTAATGAGAGCTTAGAAAATATTGAAATGCTAAGTAGGCCAATGCGTTATGAGGTCACATACCAAAAGCCTGTTTTTGAAGTTGAAAAACTTCGAGCTATAACTAATGAAGGGATCTCTGCGGAACTATTAGATCGCTATACGCAACTACCTGATTCTTTGCCTACTCGTGTTCAGGAATTAGCACAAGACATAATAGGAGAAGAAGAGACCCTTTATGACAGCGTGAAAGCTATAGAACGGTATTTTTCTGAAAATGGATACCTCTATGAAACGAAGGAAGTGGCGGTCCCTGGTGTTGAGGATGACTATGTGGATCAGTTTTTATTTGAAACAAAGAAAGGATATTGTGATAACTTTTCGACTTCGATGATTGTCTTACTTCGTTCATTAGATATTCCGGCGAGATGGGTGAAGGGGTATACACAAGGGGAGTTTCTTGAAAGAGTGGACCAAGAGACCTCTAAGTATCAAATTACGAATAACAATGCTCACTCGTGGGTTGAAGTGTATTTCGAAGGGGTAGGTTGGGTGCCTTTTGAACCAACGAGAGGATTTGACAACCCAGCGGAGTTCACCTATGATTTGTCAAATGATGAAATCGAACAGCCATCTACAGAGGAAGAAACCGAACAACAAGTGAACCGAGAAGAAGAGGATAAAGAGAAAAGTCAAACATCATTTTGGGTTGAAATTTTTGGAAACATTCAGCGTGTGATGGCGAGTGTGGGAATAATCGTTCTTCTAGTAATCTGGACGGTGTGGTTTACAAGGAAGAAATGGTATCATCACTGGATTGTTTTTCAAATGAAGTTTTATAAAGGGGAGGAGCCGTTTTCAAAAGCGTATATTCTGTTGTTGAAGTATTTAGCTTTTCGAGGGATTAAGAAAAAGCCAGAGGAAACGCTAAGGCAATTTGCCCAACGAGTTGATCGATCTATCGGACATAGTCGGTTAACCACTTTTACAGAACGTTATGAACAAGTCTTATATGGACGAGGAGATTCGCAAAAAGAATGGGAAGATATGATGGAATTGTGGGAAAATTTAATAAACGATACTTCGTATTGACCAAGAAGAATTCGCCTGTTATGATAGTGAAAAATTCATGACCGATTTAACCTTCGTATATCCTCGATAATACGGTTCGAGAGTCTCTACCGGGTTGCCGTAAATAACCCGACTATGAAGGCAGAACGTCTATTTCATGTGTGTATGAGAAAGAATTCTGCCTTTTCTTTATTTGGGCAGAATTCTTTTTTTATTTTAGAAGAAAATAATGGCATTACATCAATTCGTTACAAAAGCTTAACAGTAAGTTAAGCATGAATATAAGCATATAGAAAATGGGGTGACCACATTGAAAAACATCCAAGAAATGATTTTAGTATTGGATTTTGGTAGTCAGTATAATCAATTAATTACGAGACGTATTCGTGAGTTTGGCGTCTACAGTGAGCTTCATCCTCATACGTTAACAATCGAGGAAATTAAAGCAATGAACCCGAAAGGAATCATTCTTTCTGGAGGCCCAAATAGTGTATATGATGAAAAATCGTTCCGTTGCGATGAAGGGATTTTTGAATTAGGTATCCCTGTTTTAGGTATTTGCTACGGAATGCAATTAACGACTCATATGCTTGGTGGAAAAGTAGAAGCTGCTAAGCATCGTGAATACGGAAAAGCGACTATTAATGTAAAAGAACAATCTCCATTATTTGCGAAGTTACCTGAAGAACAAGTCGTTTGGATGAGCCATGGTGATCTTGTTTCTGCGATTCCAGA
This sequence comes from Bacillus kexueae, assembly GCF_022809095.1. Taxonomy (GTDB): domain Bacteria; phylum Bacillota; class Bacilli; order Bacillales; family Aeribacillaceae; genus Bacillus_BZ; species Bacillus_BZ kexueae. The sequence goes on along the minus strand of NZ_JALAZE010000015.1, from coordinate 3,948 downwards.
GGGTTTTAAAGTGGATGCTACAAGTCCATCTTGCCCATATGCTGCCATTAGCAATTCTGACCGTCAAATTTACGGTGTGCAATTCCACCCGGAAGTTCGTCATTCAGAGTATGGAAACGACTTACTGAAAAACTTTGTCTTTGAAATTTGTGGTTGCTCTGAATCTTGGTCAATGGAAAACTTTATTGAGATGGAAATTGAAAAAATTCGTGAGACAGTAGGAGACAAAAAGGTTCTTTGTGCTCTAAGTGGTGGAGTAGATTCATCAGTAGTAGCTGTCCTTATCCATAAAGCGATTGGCGATCAGTTAACTTGTATGTTCGTTGATCATGGTCTTTTACGTAAAGGTGAAGCAGAGAGTGTTATGAAAACATTCAGTGAAGGCTTTAATATGAATGTTGTCAAAATTGATGCACGTGAGCGCTTTTTATCTAAGTTAGAAGGTGTTTCAGACCCTGAACAGAAACGCAAGATCATTGGAAACGAGTTTATTTATGTATTTGATGAGGAATCGGCAAAGCTTGAAGGGATTGACTTCCTAGCACAAGGAACTTTATACACAGATATTATCGAAAGTGGAACGGCAACAGCTCAAACAATTAAATCTCACCATAATGTAGGTGGATTACCGGAAGATATGAAATTCAAGTTAATTGAGCCACTTAATACGTTATTCAAAGACGAAGTGCGTGCTCTTGGAACTGAATTAGGAATTCCTGATGAAATTGTATGGAGACAACCTTTCCCAGGACCTGGTCTAGGGATTCGTGTAATCGGTGAAATTACTGAGGAAAAGCTGGAAATCGTCCGTGAATCAGATGCTATTCTTCGTGAAGAAATTAAAAAAGCAGGTCTAGATCGTGATATTTGGCAATACTTTACGGTACTTCCTGGCTTCCGTAGTGTAGGGGTTATGGGAGATGCTCGTACGTATGACTATACGATTGGTATCCGTGCCGTTACATCCATTGATGGAATGACATCTGATTGGGCGAGAATTCCTTGGGATGTATTAGAAGTCATCTCCACACGTATTGTCAATGAAGTTCCTCATGTCAATCGTGTTGTTTACGATGTGACTAGTAAGCCTCCTGCGACGATTGAATGGGAGTAATTTACGAATATTTTTGTTGAATTTTAAAAAAAACGTTCGTGTTTTGTGTTGACATTCCATGTGGAAGTTGGTACTATTAACACGTCAACTAAATACTGAAGCAAATACGTCGTATAATTTTGGGGATATGGCCCAAGAGTTTCTACCGAGCTACCGTAAATAGCTTGACTACGGGGTATTTAATATAGCGCCTTGTTTAATAGGGATTCGTATGTCTTAGTCTCGGATTCCCCTATTACTTCTTTGCGTATATTAAAAACTCATGAGTCAAGCGTACCGTTTTACGGTGCGCTTCTTTTTTTGATGAAATATAGATTAGGAGGACATCAGATGAAAAAATACTTTCAGTTTGATGAACTAGGAACATCTTATCGTCGCGAGTTCCTGGGAGGATTAACAACATTCCTTTCAATGGCATATATCTTATTTGTAAATCCGTTTACGTTGTCTTTAGGTGCTATTCCGGATTTACCACAAGAGATGCGTATGGATCAAGGTGCGGTCTTTACAGCTACTGCGTTAGCGGCTGCGATTGGTACGCTCATCATGGGGTTACTTGCTAAATATCCGATTGCATTGGCTCCTGGAATGGGATTAAATGCATTTTTTGCTTTCACTGTTATTTTAACGTTTAATATTCCGTGGCAAACGGCTCTAGCTGGAGTATTTGTTTCAGGTATTATTTTTATTATTTTAACGCTGACTGGCGTCCGAGAAAGAGTCATTAATGCTATCCCAGTTGATTTGAAATTCGCAGTCGGTGCTGGAATTGGATTGTTTATCACATTTATTGGATTCCAAAGTGCCGGAATTATCGTCAATAACGACGCAGTATTAGTTGGACTTGGTGACTTAACAAACCCGAATACGCTTCTTGCGATTTTTGGAATTATCGTTACAGTTATTTTAATGGTTCGTGGAGTAAATGGTGGCGTATTTTATGGAATGGTTCTAACTGCAATTGTCGGAATGATTTTTGGCTTAATTGAACCTCCGAAACAAATTGTAGGAGAAATCCCAAGTATAGCTCCTACATTCGGTGCAGCATTTGACCATTTAGATCAAGTTTTCACGATTCAAATGCTAGTAGTTATTCTTACGTTTTTATTTGTAGATTTCTTTGATACGGCTGGAACTCTAGTTGCGGTAGCGAATCAAGCAGGTTTATTAAAAGATAATCGTCTACCTCGTGCAAATAAGGCACTTCTTTCTGACTCAGTTGCGACAGTAGTAGGGGCAGTGCTAGGAACTTCTACAACAACATCTTATATTGAATCTTCTGCAGGTGTTGCAGCAGGTGCACGAACTGGATTTGCTTCAATTGTCACGGCGGGCTTTTTCCTTATAGCTCTATTCTTCTCTCCGTTACTTGGAGTGATAACAGCTCCAGTAACAGCTCCAGCACTCATCATTGTTGGGGTGCTAATGGTATCTGCTTTAGGGAATATTTCGTGGAATAAGTTCGAAATTGCCGTTCCTGCATTCTTAACAATCATTGCAATGCCATTAACGTATAGTATCGCGACAGGAATTGCGATTGGATTCATTTTCTATCCAATTACCATGTTAGTAAAAGGAAGAGGAAAAGAGATTCATCCAGTAATGTACGGCTTGTTCGTAATCTTCATCCTTTACTTTATGTTCTTAGTAGAATAGCTTTTCACTATAAAATGTGGGCTGGTTATCAAACCAGTCCTTTTTTATTGTTACAGAAAGTTTAAGTTCAATAAAGTGATATAAAGTATTCTCTTTACAGTTTTTTTGTGTCTAGCTCCATGCGCCATCAGCTCGGGTCGCTTCGGCCCTGCTGTGGCGACGGAAGCCTCCTCGCAGGTCCTAAAGCGCCCTTCGCCTAAGGACTTGCGCTTTGCGCTTTTCTTAGTTTAGGATTTTTTCACTAGAGTAGTGACCAATATCTACTATATATGTACACGAATATTTCAGCCTTTAAAATTAAGATCTTTTCCGTACGATTATTATTTTGAATACACTACCCAAGGTCATTTTCACACTATGTGATGGAGAAATTCCTGCGGAAGGTAGAGGGGAGGTTGATAATCTGCTAGAGCTTACTAAGGAGGCACGACTCTCCCCTTGTGAAAAAGTAAGTATCTGTAGTGAATTGGCACGTGACGTCTTCCTTCATATGTTTTAGTAGAGGCGCACGATCAAAATTCTTAGCACCTAAATAAAACCCTCCCCCAACCGTGGTTATTTTCTCTAGTTAGTATAGTAGTATTTCGATCATTTCAATTATGAACACTATCTTTTTAATAAAATATATAGCAGTGAGCTTCTTCTATTTTAATATGTAACGTGGTAAGTTCGACTCGTTAGTTGTCAGTTGAACCCAAAAATAAATATCTAAAGTTAGAAGTGTTACATTTCTATTTGTTGAGCAATAAAGAATGAGAGGAAGGGGAAGTTTGCTTCTATTAATAATTATTAATTGAGATTGAAAAAAAGTTTTAAAATAGTGTTGACACATTAAGTAAAGGTTGGTATATTTATTACTGTTCTCTTTAAGAGAACATGTGAAGAATGACTTGGAAATATTCAAGTTGCTCTCATTAAAAAAACTTATCAAAAACACTTGACACTTGATGTTGGATTTGATAAGATTAAAAAGTCGCTGTTGAAAAGCGATTTGATAGAAAGAGTTCTTTGAAAACTAAACAAAACGAAGCGTCAACGTTAATTCTTTTTTATGAGCAATCAAACTTTTTTGGAGAGTTTGATCCTGGCTCAGGACGAACGCTGGCGGCGTGCCTAATACATGCAAGTCGAGCGAACAGATAGGGAGCTTGCTCCCTTGACGTTAGCGGCGGACGGGT
>NZ_JALAZE010000014.1 GCF_022809095.1 Bacillus kexueae | reverse complement strand
TGAGTAAGATCCCTGAAAGATGATCAGGTTGATAGGTCCGAGGTGGAAGTGTGGTGACACATGGAGCTGACGGATACTAATCGATCGAGGACTTAACCTATTCAATCAGTTGATTGATTTCAGTGAACACGTTATCTAGTTTTGAAAGAATAATCTTCTTTCAAACCATATGAAAAAGAAAAGGGTTTTGAGAAGCAAAGCGTATTGAAAAATACGTAGCTTGTCGAAAGCCGAAAACATAGTGTCTGGTGGCGATAGCGAAGAGGTCACACCCGTTCCCATACCGAACACGGAAGTTAAGCTCTTCAGCGCCGATGGTAGTTGGGTTTTCCCTGTGAGAGTAGGACGCTGCCAGGCAAGTGAAACGAAAGAGTAGCGAATGAGCTACTCTTTTTTTGTATAGAAAAAATACTTGCGTGATATGAATAAATGTAGCCTTCATTTGAAGTATTGAAAATTCTTCGTTCGAAAAAGACACATGTGAATGACATGTATCTAATCCACAAACTGAAAAAAGTTGAAGGGTGAATTTCAAAGTTTTCGGTAGACAGACACGAATGAAGGTTATGGACCATACAATTGAAATGAAAAGTTTTATTCAGAATATTGTATACAATTATAGATTGTGGCAAAACTGGTTGATGGAGGTGGAGAAACATTGAGAATTGAGCGCAATTCAGTTTATTCAGAGGAAGCATGTATTGTTTGTCAACAACATAAAAAAATTGGAATCCATCTTTACACCAGTTTTATTTGCCATGATTGTGAACGTGAGATGATACAGACAGATACGAATGAAGAGAAATATCGGTATTTTGTTCACCAATTAAAGCAAGTTAAAACTTCTCAAATCTATTCATAACTTGGTCGTGTAAAGACCAAGTTTTTTTATTGTTACAGAAAGTTTAAGTTCAATAAAGTGTTAAAGTATTCTCTTTACCGTTTTTTTGGTGTCTAGCTCCAAGCGAAATCAGCTCGGGTCGCTTCGGCCCTGCTGTGGCGACCGAAGCCTCCTCAGCGCCCTTCGCCTAAGGACTTGCGCTTTGCGCTTTTTCTGTGAAAATAAAAATTACCTATGAGCTGAATGAGCGATCATGATAGGTATACGGTAGAAAGGAAACCCCGGGGAGAATAAATTTTCATGTACGGGGTGTGAGTGTAAAATCATGTATGTTTCTTATTATTTGCTTTTTACATCTTCAGGATATCTATCCTTAGTTTATATTCTTTCTCAAGTAACCATATGTTAATAATCTTGAATTGAAGTAGTGATGGAGAAAAGCTGGTTTGAGTTACAAATTCCTCTACTTAGTTTGATATAATAACAGGAGAATAAGTTGCAAGAGGACGAATGCTATGAATTATCAACGGACACCCTTATTTGATGTACTTAAAAAGCACCAAACTAGTAGTCCTATCTCTTTTCATGTACCTGGTCATAAAAACGGTACTTTTTTTCATGAGAAGGGAGAAAGATTCTTTTCTGAAATTTTAAAGATAGATTTAACTGAAATTACGAATCTTGATGATTTACATGCGCCAGAGGGAGCAATTAAAGAAGCTCAAAGCTTAGCTGCACATTCCTACGGGGTACAGTCAACCTATTTTTTGGTGAATGGATCGACGGTTGGAAATTTAGCCATGATTATGTCATGTTGTCAGGATGGGGATATTGTTCTCGTACAGAGGAACTGTCATAAGTCCATCATTCATGGAATTTTGCTTTCTGGTGCCATACCCGTTTACCTAAGCCCTAATGTGGATGAAGAACTACTTGTACCGTCTTATGTATCCACTGAGACGGTGCGTAAAGCTATCGATTTATATCCAGATGCAAAGGCAATAATATTAACTAATCCGAACTATTATGGATTGTCATACACGGAACTAAACAAGATTGTTGAAGTCGCACATAGACGTAATATACCTGTTCTAGTCGACGAAGCGCACGGGGCACACTTTCCTTTTAGTAATCTGTTTCCGAATTCGTCAATTTCAGCTGGAGCTGATATTGTGGTTCAGTCTGCCCATAAAACTCTCCCTGCACTAACAATGGGAGCGTATTTACACTTCAATAGTGAACGTGTGGATGAAAGTGAGCTAAAGAAGTATTTAACAATACTACAATCAAGTAGTCCGTCCTATTTAATTATGGCCTCCCTTGATCTGGCGAGAGCGTATATGGACAATTTAGATGATACAGTGGTAGCAGAAGGGTTAGAGCGATTAACAGACGCCATTGACAAAATTGAAGGAATTGAAATTGTACGTTCAAAAGATCTACATATTGATCAAGACCCACTTAAGGTCACCGTGCGTTCAACAAATGGTCTATCAGGTTTTGATTTACAACATCTATTAGAAAGGCAAGGGATCTTCACGGAGTTAGCAGATCCGAACAATGTATTATTTGTTTTACCTTTAATCGTTAATCAGGCGTATATGAGTCGCTTAAATAATTTGAAAATGGATCAACTATCTTTTGAGAAGAAAAAAGAAGTTAACTTTTTCTCCGCTGAACCTTCCATTAGTATGGGAGTTTCATCAAAGCAACTGAGAAATAAAAAGAAGTGTCTTATTTCTCTTGAACAAGCCATTGGAAAAACAAGTGCAGAGATGATTGTTCCGTATCCTCCTGGCATTCCATTATTAATGGAGGGAGAACAGATTACAAAGGATCATATTCATCAAATTCGACATCTTTTATCCTTAAACGGAAAAATACAAGGTGGAGATCAGTTGAAAAATAATGCTATTTACATATATGAGTAAAAAAGGAGTACAGAAATGAAAGGAATTTTTATTACGTTTGAAGGTCCAGAAGGCGCTGGAAAAACGACCATTTTATCAATGCTACAAAATGAGTTAGAGAGCATTAACCAAAGTGTACTAACGACCCGTGAACCAGGAGGCATTTTAATTTCTGAAAAGGTGCGAGAAATTATTCTACATAAAGAACATACGATGATGGATAGTAGGACGGAGGCTTTATTATATGCTGCTGCAAGGAGGCAGCACTTAGTAGAGAAAGTAGCTCCTGCTTTAGAAGCAGGGAAAATTGTATTATGTGACCGTTTTATTGATAGCTCGTTAGCTTATCAAGGGCATGGACGAGGGATTGGAATTGAAGAAGTGCTTCAAATAAATAGTTTTGCAATCAACGGAATCATGCCGACACTGACTTTATTTTTTGATATTTCACCAGAGCGAGGGCTTGAACGAATAGCGAAGAATGGTGAACGTGAAGTCAATCGATTAGACTTAGAGAAGCTTGAATTCCATCAAAAAGTTTACGAAGGGTATAAGCGTGTTATTGAAATGTTCCCAAATCGAATTAAAGTTATCGATGCTGATCAACCGATACAGGGAGTTTATGCTGATGTGAAGAAAATATTAGCCCCATACTTCCCAACGGTGTTATAGACTACTATTTCTTGTTATAATGATAGATAATATTTGGAATTAATTAATCCAACATGCTAGTTAGTGTCGACCGTGTTAAAATATAAGGAGGAGACTTTTTATGAAGCTCATTATGGCGGTTGTACAGGATCAAGATAGTAATCGTCTTTTAAAGGCGTTAACGGAACATCATTTCCGAGTCACGAAACTGGCAAGTACCGGGGGCTTTTTAAAGTCTGGAAACACCACTTTCATGATTGGAACAGAAGATATACGTGTAGATAAAGCACTTCAGATTATAAAGGACAATTGTCAATCAAGAGATCAATTGGTAGCTCCAGTATCTCCAATGGGCGGAAACGCTGATTCCTATGTCCCTTATCCTGTCGAAGTAGAAGTGGGAGGAGCTACTGTATTTGTATTACCAGTTGAATCTTTTCATCAATTTTAAGGTGGACGATTATGAAAATAAGTGAGATGCTACAACCTCATTCCACGAAGCGTGAAATTCAACAAGTAGTACACGCTTCCAATTCAAAATCATTCCAAGAGCTCGTTCAAAAGCAGGAAGGCAAATTATATTCAGAGCAACTTAACGTGATCATGAAGGAGCTCGAACAAGCTGGAGACCGATTAGCGAAGTCGTTAAACTTCCACGATTTATCGAAATTCAAAAGCATTGTTAAACGGTTTGTGCGTGAGGCTGTTGAATATGGAATTGCATTGAAGGAATCCAACAGCTGGGACTTCAATGGAAATAAACGAACCTTACAGCTTGTTCAACAAATTGACGAAAAGCTTGTAGAGTTAACAGACGACTTATTAGCTAAAGAAAAAGAAGGCGTTTATATATTGGGGAAAATCGGAGAAATAAAAGGGCTTTTAATTAACCTGTACACATAAGAGAGTGATGATAAATGAAAACGTGGCAGCAATTAAGTCAATATCAGCCGAGAGCATTAAAAGTTTTTCAAAATACTATTCAAAAAGACAGGTTAGCCCATGCTTATTTATTTGAAGGAAAACGAGGAACCGGAAAAAAAGAAGCCGCTTTACTTTTAGCGAGAAGTTATTTCTGTGAACAGTTAGTCGATGGATTTCAGCCTTGTGAACAGTGCAAAAATTGCAAAAGAATTCAGAGTGGAAACCACCCGGATTTACATGTCATTGAACCGGATGGTCTTTCAATTAAAAAATGGCAAATTCAATCTTTACAAGAGGAGTTCTCTAAAACAGGTGTGGAATCAAATCGTAAGCTATATATTATATCGGATTGCGATAAGATGACGACAAATGCGGCCAATAGTTTGTTAAAGTTTTTAGAAGAGCCGACGAAGGGAACTATGGCCATTTTAATTACGGAACAAATCCAACTCATTTTGTCGACCATTCTCTCTAGGTGTCAAATTATATCGTTCCAACCTCTCGCACCTGCTATCATAAAAGAAGCTCTGATGGAAAATGGAGTGCCTATTCATCTTGCATCGCTCGTTAGCCACTTGACTAATAATATCGAAGAAGCTCATCAATTAAGTGAGGACGAGTGGTTTGCAGAAGCAAGATTGATAGTGATAAAATTATATGAACTATTAATTCATCAACCACAAAAAGGGCTGTTATTTATCCATAGCCAATGGATGCCGTTTTTTGATGATAAAGAAAAACTTGAAAGCGGATTAGATTTATTGCTTTATTTATATAAAGATTTAATTTCTATTCAAGCTAGTCTTGATGATGACGTCGTTTACCACGATTTGATGACAATGTTAAAGCAACAAGCGTTGCAACTCAGTCAACGTGCTGCATTAAACCATGTTGTCTCTATTATGGAAGCGAAGAAACGACTACATGCTAATGTTCATCCGCAACTATTAATGGAGCAGCTGGTGTTAACATTGCAGGAGGGATAAGTTTGTACGATGTTGTAGGGGTACGCTTTAAAAAAGCGGGAAAAATATATTACTTCGATCCGAATGGATTTGATATACAGAAAGACGACTTTGTCATTGTCGAGACGATTCGTGGAGTCGAATATGGTAAAGTCGTAGTAGGGAAAAAACAAGTGGGAGAACACGATATTGTTCTTCCGTTAAAAAAGGTCATTCGTGTTGCCGACGAAAAAGACCGAATAATTGTAAAAGAAAACAATGAAGCAGCTCAAGAAGCGTTCGATATTTGTTTAAAAAAGGTAGAAGAGCATGGGCTAGATATGAAGTTAGTGGATGTAGAGTATACGTTTGATCGCAATAAAGTCATCTTTTACTTTACAGCAGATGGTCGTGTAGACTTTCGTGAACTAGTAAAAGATTTAGCGGCAATCTTTAAAACAAGAATTGAGTTAAGACAAATTGGTGTACGCGATGAAGCGAAAATGCTCGGGGGCGTTGGTCCTTGTGGGAGAATGCTTTGTTGTTCCACATTTTTAGGTGATTTTGAACCTGTTTCAATTAAGATGGCTAAAGATCAAAATCTATCATTAAATCCGACAAAAATTTCCGGTTTATGTGGGAGATTAATGTGCTGTTTGAAATATGAAAACGATGAATATGAAACGGCAAAAGAACAATTACCTGACATCGGTGAGATGATTGAAACGCCAAATGGAAAAGGAAAAGTAGTTGGATTAAATATTTTGGAACGTATATTACAAGTCGAGTTGGTTGATCGAGATCGCGTCGTTGAGTATACGTGGGACGAGCTCGTTAGCGAAGGTGCAGTATAGATGAAATCCACAGATTAGAGGTGGAATCACGGTGGATAAGAAGGAAATATTTGAATCAGTAACAAGTCTAGAAGAACAAATCGGATCATTATATCGACAGCTTGGAGAACTGAAGCAACATATTGGTGAATTAATTGAAGAGAATCACCATCTACAGATGGAAAATGAAAATTTGAGAAAAAGACTCTATCCAGAGGAGTCAAAGCCATCTGCTCAACAGCTACAAGCTGATTCGAAGAAGAAGAGGAGACAAAAAGAAAAGCAATCTGTTGTAGATATTGGCGAAGGTTACGACAATTTAGCAAGGTTGTACCAAGAGGGCTTTCATATTTGTAATTTGCACTATGGAAGTGTAAGAAAAGATGGAGATTGCCTCTTCTGTTTATCCTTTTTAAATAAGAAGTAAGGAAAAGCCGTTCCGTCTCGGAAGGCTTTTCTTTTTGTTCTTGTTACAGAAAGTTTAAGTTTAATACAGTGTTAAAGTGTTCTCTTTACAGTTTTTTGGTGTCTAGCTCCAAGCGTCATCAGCTTGGGTCGCTTCGGCCCTGCTGTGACGACGGAAGCCTCCTCGCAGGTTCTCCAGCGCCCTTCGCCTAAGGACTTGCGCTTTGCGCTTTTCTTACGTCTCGGAGACCATGGCAATAAATGAACGATATTGGATAAGATAATTGAACAATAATAGAAAGGAAACTGGAAGTATGTTGGAGTTAAAAGGTGATGAAAGACTTGATTATTTGTTAGCAGAGGATTTACGCATCATCCAAAGTCCATCCGTCTTTTCGTTTTCATTAGATGCGGTACTACTTTCTAAATTTGCTTACTTACCTATTCAAAAAGGAAATATTCTTGATTTATGTACTGGAAATGGAGTAATTCCTCTTTTGCTTAGTACACGTACGAAGGGTCATATTACAGGGGTGGAGATACAAGACCGTCTTTATGATATGGCGGAAAGAAGCATTGCTTACAACGGCTTAAGTGAGCGAATTAAAATGATCCACGGTGATATTAAAGACATGCCAAAACAGTTGGGATATGGGAAATACGATGTTGTGACGTGTAACCCTCCATACTTTAAAACACCTGGACAAGAGGAAATCAATAAAAATGAGCATTATGCTATTGCACGACATGAGATATACTGTACGTTAGAAGATGTAATTCGAGTTAGCGGACGACTTGTTCGACCAGGCGGAAAGGTAGCACTTGTTCATCGACCAGGACGATTTTTAGAAATCGTAGAATTAATGCGGAAATACAAGATTGAACCGAAGCGAATTCGATTCGTCTACCCGAAGCTAGGCAAAGAGGCTAATACGTTATTAATAGAAGGAACAAAGGATGGAAAACCTGATTTGAAAATTCTCCCTCCATTAATTGTCTATCGAGATAATAATGAATACACGGAAGAAGTGCATGAAATTTTATATGGAAAAGAATAAACATATTTTTTATGTGTTGGAGTGTAGTGATGGCTCATTTTATGCAGGTTATACGAACGATCTCCCACGGAGAGTCTCAATGCATAACGATGGGAAGGGAGCAAAATATACACGAGGAAGAAGACCGGTAAAGGTAATTTATTATGAGGAGTATCAATCAAAAACCGAAGCGATGAGGGCTGAATATTATTTCAAAAAATTATCCAGAAAAAACAAGGAAGCATATATGAAGGAGGCTGAGCAATCAACATGCAACAACAAAGAAGTTACCAGTCGAATGAAAAGGGATCCCTCTATCTAGTTCCGACTCCAATTGGAAACCTAGAGGACATGACATTTAGAGCGATTCGGATCTTAAAGGAGTCCGATATGATTGCAGCAGAGGATACTCGTCAAACGAAAAAGCTGCTGAATCACTTTGAAATCTCTACTCCTATAATGAGCCATCACGAACACAACAAAGAATCGAGCGGTGCGAAGATCCTTTCGCTACTTCAAGAAGGGAAGCAAGTTGCGGTTGTCAGTGATGCTGGAATGCCTACGATTTCTGATCCTGGAATGGAACTCGTTCGACAAGTGATTGAACATGGCTATCCGGTTATTCCTTTACCAGGACCTAATGCTGCTTTAACAGCTCTTATTGCCTCTGGACTATCAACACATCCATTCTATTTTTATGGATTTCTCGATCGTCAAAAAAAAGAAAAGAAGAAGCAATTGGAAGAAATTAAGAAGCGGACTGAAACGATCATTTTGTATGAATCTCCTCATCGTCTTAAGGAAACATTACAGCTTATTCTCGAAATAATGGGCAATCGGTCAATTGTTGTTTCTCGGGAACTGACAAAGAAGTTTGAAGAGTTTCTACGCGGGTCAGTAGAAGAAGTCTTAAAATGGATCGAAGAGAATGAAGTTAAAGGAGAGTTTTGCCTAATCATTGAAGGATGTAGTCAAGAGGAAGCAGAATTGTTTCAAGAAGAAGGTTCTTGGTGGACGAACCTGACAGTAGTAGAGCATGTTAAAGCTTATGAAAATAAAGGATTATCTTCAAAAGAGGCAATTAAACAAGTAGCGAAAGATCGTAACCTTCCGAAAAGAATCGTGTATCAGGAATACCATCAATAAATGTAAGCTAGAAAAGCACGCCTATTTTTAAAAATAAGCGTGCTTTTAAAATACGTAAAAATCTTCCGTTCATAAGTAGAAAAAAAGTCCCATTATTTGGGACAGAAATAAGTGATGATATTCGAACTATTATTTAGAAGACTCTAATTGATTTTGGATTTCTTGTAATACTTGCTCAGCACCTTCACGGCTAAGAATGATTTTACCGTTAGCTAAAGTAAAGTTGTCATCAGAAACTTCTCCAGTTACTTGGCAAGTCATATTTGGCTTATACTTCTTTAAAATGATGCGCTCGTCGTCAACATAAATTTCAAGAGCGTCTTTTTCTGCAATACCTAACGTACGACGTAATTCAATTGGAATAACTACGCGACCTAATTCATCTACTTTACGAACAATACCAGTTGATTTCATTTGATCTTTCTCCTCTCAATTTGTTATTTTATTTATCTTTATCTATCTCTTGTAAGTTTCGTCATAATTCGACAAAAATCGCCTTCCTCTATAGAATATCAATGTTTCCAATAATCGTCAATCATTTTATGCATAAAAGTATGTTAAAAATATGGAAATCACTAAAAAACCTTTAAAATAAAGGGTTTCGACGATGGTTAATTTTAAATTAATGTAAATTTTTATAGAAAAAGGGTGCTAATTATTATTAAGTAAATAATATTATGGTGGTAAAATGTTGACAAGAACACAAAGATTTTTCGACAAAATTTTCGACATTCGTGAACAAGTAAAAAGAAAGATGTATAATTTCTTGATTAAACAGGCTATGATGGTATCATAGAAGATGTAGAAATACTGTACGAAGTAATCGCTCTCGTCCATTAGGGCGAGAGCTTTCTTACTATTGAAAAAGGCTCATTAAGAATGGTGTTGTTTTTAGGATTATTCATTTTTGCTTTTGAATCCATTGATGGTTCAAATGACGGGAGGAACAGGTGATATGACAAAAGGTGGATGTGTCGAATAGAGTCACCTCTTCTTTAAGTGGGAATCAGTATCCTCTAATGAAATCATACGAATTCAGAAGATCTTTCTTAAAATACATTCAGCACCGACAGGAGCTAAAAGAAATATAGAAAAATCGAAAGATGATAGTCTTTTGGTTGAATTATTGGGAGGTTTGAACATTGGAAAATCGGAAGAATACATTTTATATTACGACACCAATTTATTATCCGAGTGGAAAATTACATATTGGACATGCGTACACGACTGTAGCTGGGGATGCGATGGCACGTTATAAGCGACTTCGTGGTTTTGACGTTATGTACTTAACAGGTACTGATGAGCATGGCCAAAAGATTCAACGTAACGCTGAGAAACAAGGGGTAACACCTCAAGCATATGTAGATGATATTGTAGCAGGCATTAAAGAATTATGGGAAAAACTAGACATATCATATGATGATTTTATTCGTACGACAGAAGACCGTCATAAAAAAGTTGCGGCAGCAATTTTTGATAAGCTTGTAAAGCAAGGTGATATTTATTTAGATCAGTATGAAGGTTGGTACTGTACACCTTGTGAATCATTTTTTACGGAGCGTCAATTAGTTGAGGGAAATTGTCCTGATTGCGGACGTCCCGTTGAAAAAGTAAAAGAAGAATCTTATTTCTTTAAAATGAGTAAGTATGTCGACCGTCTTTTAGCTTACTATGAAGAAAATCCAGAGTTTATTCAACCTGAGTCACGAAAAAATGAAATGATTAATAATTTCATTAAGCCGGGCTTAGAAGATTTAGCGGTTTCCCGTACGACGTTTGATTGGGGAATAAAAGTACCTGGTGATCCGAAGCATGTTATTTACGTATGGATTGATGCGCTATCCAACTATATTACTGCATTAGGTTATGGAACAGAAGATGACGCCAAGTATAAAACGTATTGGCCAGCCGATGTTCATTTAGTTGGTAAGGAGATTGTCCGTTTCCATACTATCTACTGGCCGATTATGTTGATGGCACTAGATCTACCTCTTCCGAAAAAAGTGTTTGCACACGGATGGCTATTAATGAAAGATGGAAAAATGTCAAAATCAAAAGGGAATGTGGTCGATCCTGTTTCATTAATTGATCGTTATGGACTTGATGCTCTTCGCTATTATCTATTACGTGAAGTTCCATTTGGTTCAGATGGTGTATTTACGCCTGAAGGGTTCATTGAGCGAATTAACTTTGACTTAGCAAATGATTTAGGTAACTTGTTGAACCGAACAGTTGCCATGATCGATAAATATTTTAATGGAAATGTTTCGAAAGAAATGATTCAACCAACTGCCTATGATGAGGTATTACGTTCATTCCACGCAGAAACTGTTCAAAAATATGAAGAGGCAATGGAGAACATGGAGTTCTCTGTAGCACTTTCTTCTCTATGGCAATTTGTGAGTCGTACGAATAAATATATTGATGAAACACAACCTTGGGTACTAGCTAAAGATGAAGAGAAAACAGCTGAACTCGCATCCGTTATGTATCATTTAGCGGAATCATTAAGACAAATCGCTGTTCTATTAAAACCATTCTTAACCCAAACTCCAGAAAAGATATTTGAACAACTAGGTGTAACGGAAGCTACATTAACATCTTGGGAGTCTGTTGAGAGATTTGGTTTATTAACTGATATCTCTGTTCAAAAAGGAAAACCGTTGTTTCCACGATTAGACTTAGAAGAAGAAGTTCAGTACATTCAGCAACAGATGAAAGGAACAGAGAAAAAAGAAGAAGTGAAACAAGAAAAGCCGGAAAATACTTCTGAAATTACGATTGATGACTTCATGAAAGTTGATCTTCGTGTTGCCCAAGTATTGGAAGCAGAACCAGTAAAAAAAGCAAACCGCCTATTAAAAATACAGTTAGACCTAGGATATGAAAAGCGTCAAGTTGTTTCTGGAATTGCTGAACATTACAAACCGGAAGAATTAGTAGGTAAGAAAGTCATCTGCGTGACTAACTTAAAGCCTGTTAAACTACGTGGGGAATTGTCACAAGGAATGATTCTGGCTGGCGAAGAAGATGGAAAATTGTCGCTTGCTACTGTCGATTCTACGCTTCCAAACGGAACAAAAATTAAGTAAAACTACAGAAGAAGAAGAGGTGTTTCACGTGAAACAATGGTTAAACGCCTCTTCTCTTTTTGTCGAAAAGAATCGTTTACAAGTTAAGAAAGGATGTCGAATAATGCTTTTTGATACACATGCTCATTTAAATGCAGTTCAATATGATGAAGATTTACAAGAAGTGATTCAAAGAGCGCAAGATGAAGGTGTTTCACATATTGTTGTTGTAGGTTTCGACCGTCCCACCATTGAAAGAGCAATGGAGTTAACGGAAGAATACGACTTCATCTATGCTGCAGTCGGGTGGCATCCAGTAGATGCGATTGATATGACTGAAGAGGATTTACAATGGATTAAAGAGTTAGCTTCCCATCCGAAAGTTGTGGCGATTGGGGAGATGGGTCTCGATTATTATTGGGACAAGTCACCGAAAGAGGTGCAAAAAGAGGTATTTCGAAAACAAATTGCGTTAGCAAAAGAGGTCAAATTACCAATTATTATTCATAATCGTGATGCAACGGCTGATATTGTGCAAATTTTAAAAGAGGAAAATGCAGCGGAAGTTGGCGGAATCATGCATTGCTTCTCAGGAAGTGTAGAAGTGGCTAAACAATGTATTGATATGAACTTTTACATTTCGCTTGGTGGACCTGTCACTTTTAAAAATGCAAAGAAGGCTAAGGAAGTGGCAAAAGAAATTCCGTTAGATCGCTTATTAATTGAAACTGACTGCCCATATTTAACACCACATCCATTTAGAGGTAAGCGTAATGAGCCAAGTTACGTGAAATATGTGGCAGAGCAAATTGCTGAATTAAAAGAGATTACAGTTGAAGAAGTGGCAAAAGCAACAACTGAAAATGCTAAAAAACTATTTGGAATTTCTCGATAAATTTTTTGACAGAGACCGACATTAGTTGCCTAATTGAACCATGATTTCTAGCATTATTGGGCCTCCTCTCCTTTATGATGGATTTTCTTGTCGATAACTATTTCTTCACTTTTTAGTAGTTTTTAAGATAATATTGACTAAAAGTGGGGGAGGGTTGACAGTTTTAAAATAACTCTATATAATCCATCGGGAGGAGAAGGAGGCGTTTTTGGTGATTTCAAAGATACAAAATTTACTAGGAAATCTCTCAAAGAAAAAGAAACTAATCCTCTCCGCTGTTGGTGTATGTCTACTTGGAGCAAGTACTACATACGGAATGTATGAAGGTACAAAGGAATCTGTTACAGTTCAAGTTGATGGAAAGAAAGAGACCATTCGAACACACGCAGATACAGTAGAAGAACTATTCGAAGATTTAGATATAGAAATAAAAGAACAAGATTATGTATCACCATCTAAAGATGCGAAGATCCTTGAGAACATGAGCATCATTTACAAGGAAGCTAAGCCAGTCAACTTAGTGGTAAATGATGAGCGAAGGACCATTTGGACAACAGCTCAAACAGTGGAAGAGTTGCTCAATGAAGAAAATATATCCTTCAAAGAGCATGATAAGGTTGAACCAGCTCTAGAAACACAAATTCAAGATGATATGACGTTAAATGTAAAACATGCAATACAACTTTCCGTAAATGTTGGCGGAGATACACAACAAGTTTGGTCAACTTCGACTACGGTCGCTGACTTTTTAGAAGAGCACGAGATTCAGCTAAACGAATTAGATAAGGTCGAACCTGAGTTATCAGCTAAGTTGCAAGATATTAACGAAGTAATTGTTACAAGAGTGGAAAAAGTCACCGATGTAGTGGAAGAATCCGTAGCATATAACGTTGTAGAAAGAAAAGATCAAAATTTAGAGCGTGGAAAAGAGAAAGTTGTTCAACCGGGTAAAAAAGGAACAGTTGAAAATCATTATGAAATAATTTTGGAAAACGGGAAAGAAGTTGCGCGAGAGCTTATCAAGTCTGTAACGAAGACAGAGAGTGTTGACAAAATTGTGGCGGTAGGAACAAAAGCTCCACCACAAACAACAACGGTCTCACGAAGCACATCTACATCCTCTAGTGAGTTTTATGTTGTTGCAACTGCTTATACCGCTTCGTGTAGCGGATGTTCAGGGGTAACTGCTACAGGGTATAATTTGA
The DNA here is from genome assembly GCF_022809095.1 of Bacillus kexueae. Taxonomy (GTDB): domain Bacteria; phylum Bacillota; class Bacilli; order Bacillales; family Aeribacillaceae; genus Bacillus_BZ; species Bacillus_BZ kexueae. Next base: position 45,193 of record NZ_JALAZE010000014.1, on the reverse strand, counting down.
AAGCAAATCCTCAAGCAAAAGTAATTGCAGTAGATCCGAGTGTTATTCCTTTAGGATCAAAAGTATATGTAGAAGGTTATGGTTATGCAGTAGCGGCCGACACCGGCTCAGCGATTAAAGGGAATAAAATTGACGTGTTTTTTGCTGATAAATCAACTGCATACCGATGGGGCCGCAAAACAGTGAAAATTCGAGTTCTTAATTAGTGGTTTAAAACAGGGGGGCGTTTACCCTCTGTTTTTTTTCGTTATAATGTTTAATTATTAACCTTTTCAACTAGTTAGACGACGAATGTTACAAAAAGGTTTCAAAATATCGGAGGAAAAAATGAAAAAAATAAAAGAAATTATTGTAGTTGAAGGTCGAGATGACACAGTGGCTATTAAACGTGCTGTTGACGCCGATACTATTGAAACAAATGGTTCAGCTGTTAACGATGAAACTATTGAAAAAATTAGGCTAGCGCAAGAAAAAAGAGGGGTCATTATTTTCACGGATCCTGATTTTCCTGGTGAAAAAATTCGAAAGACCATAACGGAAAAAGTAAAAGGCTGTAAGCATGCTTTTCTTCCTCGTCATGAAGCGAAAGCGAAAAAAGGAAAAGGCTTAGGAGTGGAACATGCTACAATAGAAGCTATAAGGCTTGCGTTAGAAAGTGTAAAAGAGGAAATGATTGAAGAGCCAAGTCAAATTGAATATGAAGATTTACTAAATGCAGGGCTTTTAGGTGGTGCTCATGCGAAAAGAAGGCGTGAGCGGCTAGGTGAATTACTTAAGATTGGATACACAAACGGAAAGCAATTACAAAAGCGACTACAAATGTTTCAAATATCTAAAGAGGATTTTGAAATGGCATTAAAAGTGATCATTCAGGAGGAGCAATCAAATGAATAAAGATATTGCAACACCGATGAGAACAAAAGAAATACTTGAAGAATTTGGGTTCTCATTCAAGAAAAGTTTAGGCCAGAACTTTTTGATTGATACGAATATTTTACATCGTATTGTCGATCACGCTGAAGTATCTGAGAAAACAGGTGTTATTGAAATTGGACCTGGAATTGGTGCATTAACTGAGCAAATTGCAAAGAGAGCAAAAAAAGTGTTAGCGTTTGAAATTGATGGACGTTTAATACCTATTTTAGAGAAGACTTTAGCACCGTATAACAATGTAAATGTCGTCCACCAGGATGTATTGAAAGCGAATCTACATGAAAAAATAAGTGAGTATTTTTCAGATTGCGAAGAAGTCATGGTCGTTGCGAATTTACCGTACTATGTGACGACACCAATCATCATGAAGCTTCTAGAGGAAAACCTTCCATTGAAAGGGATTGTCGTCATGCTTCAAAAGGAAGTGGCAGATCGAATGGCAGCTGAACCGTCGACGAAAGATTACGGATCGCTCTCGATTGCTGTTCAATATTATACAGAGGCAAAAACTGTCATGACTGTTCCGAGGACCGTTTTTATTCCGCAGCCGAATGTCGATTCAGCCGTTATTCGTTTATGGAGACGACAAGAACCGCTCGTGTCTGTTCGAGATGAGAAATTCTTTTCTCAAGTAGTAAAAGCAAGCTTTGCGCAAAGAAGGAAAACGATATTAAACAATTTGACAAATAATTTGCCAAATGGTAAACAGTTGAAGGACGAAATTGTTGAGGCTTTGGCGAAAGTTGGTATTGACCCGAAGCGTCGCGGAGAATCATTAACAATTGAGGAGTTCGCCTCTTTAAGTGATGCATTACATGAAATTTTGTAAGTTTTCTTCTTAATTTAAAGGGATGCTTGGCATCCCTTTTTTCATTGTTACAGAAAGTTTAAGTTCAATAAAGTGTTAAAGTATTCTCTTTACAGTTTTTTTGGTGTCTAGCTCCAAGCGCCATCAGCTCGTGTCGCTTCGGCCTTGCTGTGGGGCCTCGTCCTCTTCGTATGCCCTATAGCGCGGTAGAAGATGATTATCCTCTTTTATTCTTCTGATGATGTTGTCACGCTTAGTTGACTAAGAAAAGAAAGAATCGAGCCGATGGCTTGAATCCAACTACCGGTGACATTTAGTCTCGTTTGGTCGGAGCCTTTAAGTTCAAGAATCCCTGATATTGCTTGAAGGGAGTTACCGATCGCTTGCAACAAATTCCCATAAACATTCAGTAATTGATCAGTGGTAGGAGGGTTTCCAAGAGCATCTACAAAAGATACGCCTCCTCCAACGGCTTGTAACCAATTCCCTTGAATATCTAATTGTTCCTTCGTTTGCTCTGAAAACGGAATGAGAAGCCCTGATAACACCGTCGAGTTCCCTATCGATTGAATGATGTTTCCTACTTTATTCAATGTAAAGGTCTCTTCAGTATCCGCTAGGAGGGCGTTTCCTGTCGCTTGTAACACATTCCCCCACAAATTTAAACTTTCCAATTGTTCGTCGTCAAGGACGGAAGAAGGGGTGCTTCCGACAGCTGATAATACGGTTCCAGTTGCCTGAACCCATGAGCCAAATAGTGCCTTTTGTGTGCTATCGTCCATTTGACCAACCACATTTCGTTTTAATTACTAATACTTTATACAATAAGCGTGAATCATGTCATGGACATTTCGTAATTTTTTAAATCGGCACTACTAAACGACTCAACTGAAATCCTCTGATGAGTAAATTTCAATAATCAATTTTCCGTAACTGGTTTTGGCACGAATGAGCAGCGGTTGATGATGTGGATTTTTAAAAACAAAATCCGGACCATACCAACTGACAGTTGCGTCACGGTTAGGCGGGACATAAGGAACTTGCTTAGAATGAGAATACCGCTCAATGATCTTGACATGGATTTGGTCGACGGCATTGAACAAAGTGGAGGAGACTTGACAAATTCCCCCTCCAATTCCCTCGGAAATTTCTCCTTTTATTATAACGGGAGCTTTTAGATAACCTTTTTGTTCAGTTCTTTTTCCAACAATACGATTAAACGAAAAGACTTCTCCAGGGAATAAGACGACATTGTTTATAGCCCGGGTAGCCAACTGGATATTATGAGTTCTTTGATGGTTGTTGTTGTTAAAGTACGTCGTATAAAGGCCGATTCTTTTTGAACGTACATGAGACAAAAGTTCACTATCGATTCTTGGATACAGTGCACGGACAGGGATTTCAAACGAAGTAGTATTGTTATGATGAAAGTGATCAACTAAAAGTGTTCTAAATTTTTCCTTATTTAATTCATGCCCGTGTATTTCAGGGATGATATCTCCGTAGTCGTCAATGTAGGCGTCCTTCGGTTTTGAGTAAACAAGTGACTCAATCTTATTGATGTAAGATTCAACCTTCGTTTCGTCCATAAAGAGGGGATGAAATGGAATCATTAATTCTTCTCGTTGAACGTGATCAATAACCTTTCCTTCGTACGTCAAAGTTAGTTGATTCGTGGAATGCACTGGCATGATGAATAATAGCGATAACAGAAATGACATCGTAGTTCCTCCTTTCTGTTATCTTTATCTCCAAGGTGAATTCTTATGAGGGGCACTTGATACGATTTGCCTCGCACCTTTTGGAAAACAAATCATAGGCTAAAGCAGATGATTATTTTTTGATGAAATTCCCATCTGTGGAGTGAAGAATATGGACATAAAAATAGGATCAATAGTTGCAAGAAGGTCATATCAGTTTGATTTATTGTTTCGGGTTATTGAAATGAAGGTTGGTCAAAATGGCAAAACGTTGGCTATCTTATGCGGGCAAGATGTTCGATTAATTGCGGATGCTCCAATGGATGATTTAGTTATCGTTAATAAACAAGAAATTGATAGTCGTGCTCAAAAAGAACATGACCGGATAGAGCAATCTCTTTTTTTACTAAAGCAAGATTATCAATTATCGAGAGAGAAGCAAGAATATTACACGACATCGGCTTATAGCTTCCAGGATCAATTATTTCACATCCCAGGAAGAGTTCTTCATATAGATGGCGATCCCCTGTACTTAAAAAAATGTATATCGCTCTATGAGCAAGTCGGAGTGCCTGTTTACGGGGAGTATTGTAAGGAAACGGAGATGCCGAATAAAATTGAGGCACTCTTAGATCAATACCGTCCTGATATCCTCGTTATCACTGGACATGATGCGTATTCAAAGCATAAAGGGAGCATTTCAGATTTAAGTGCTTATCGTCACTCGAAGCATTTTGTGCAGGCAGTACGAAACGCTCGGAAGAAGGTTCCTCACCTTGATCAGTTAGTGATTTTTGCAGGTGCTTGTCAATCTCATTTTGAATCGATTATTCGTGCAGGAGCAAATTTTGCAAGTTCACCATCAAGAGTCAACATCCATGCATTGGATCCGGTTTATATCGTCTCCAAAATTAGTTTTACCCCATTTGTCGAGCGGGTGAATGTGTGGGATGTATTGAGAAATACGCTGACGAGAGAAAAAGGTTTAGGTGGGATTGAAACAAGAGGAGTGTTAAGGTCTGGGATGCCATTTAATCGTCATGAATCTAAATAGAATCCGCCTAAAAAGGTGGATTTTTTGTATAGAACGTAGAGTATGTTTTCAAATGGCTGTTTTCGTCTAGATTGTTGCTTTTTTAGACATTTCTAAAATCAATGCTGGACATTGCGCTCCAGTACACCGTGTAAATACCTGAACAATGTACTAAAGCAACAATCCTTTAGAGAAGAGCCCTTTTCAAATAAATATAGGTTCTTTTCGACAAAAGTTTTAATATCGTAATCAAAAATCGATTTCGTTATCATAGTCGAACATAAAGGAATGAATAATAAGGGAAACCACGTCGATTACATAAAATTTCAAATTATTGGAGATAATGTAGAGAAAGTGAGAATGTTGTAGAAAATATTTTATTGACAATAATTGAATAGAGTTGTTATAATTAAAAATTTAACTTGACTTATGATTGTGTATGTTGTATACTTGTATTGTGAGGTGGTTGCAATGGCAAAAACACTGTCTGATATTAAACAAGCATTAGACTCTAATCTTGGACGCCGTTTAACTTTAAAGGCAAATGGCGGAAGAAGAAAGACCATTGAACGATCAGGTATTTTGGCAGAAACGTATCCTTCTGTATTTATCATTGAGTTAGATCAGGAGGAGAATTCGTTTGAACGCGTTTCATACAGTTATGCCGACGTGCTGACTGAAACGGTTCAACTAACTTTTACAGATGAAAACGGTATGGCTTTTGGTGGGCAGTAGACGATATGTTTGCTGCTTTTTTATTTGGGGTGTTGAGTGAAACGAATACTTGACTGTGGTACAGAACGTCATTGACATATACGAGCAAGAATAGTTCGGAGTACTTTGACGGAAACTATACATACTGCGGATAACCGTAGGTATTGATTCTAACTTCAAATTGGGAGGGAATCACAATATGGGTAGACGTCGGGGGATTATGTCAGAAGAGTTTAAGTATGAGCTAGCAAAAGAGCTTGGCTTTTATGATACTGTTATTCGAGATGGTTGGGGTGGTATTCGCTCACGAGATGCGGGTAACATGGTAAGGCGAGCGATTGAGATAGCAGAAGAACAATTGGCACAGAACGACCATTCCATTTAAATACGGTTTGAAGCAGTGCCGAAGTGTTATGACGCTTCGGCTTTTTTATTGTTACAGAAAGTGTAAGTTCAATAAAGTGTTAAAGAATTCTCTTTACCGTTTTTTTTGGTGTCTAGCTCCAAGCGCCATCAGCTCGGGTCGCTTCGGCCCTGTTGTGGCGACGGAGGCCTCCTCGCAGGTCCTAAAGCGCCCTTCGCCTAAGGACTTGCGCTTTGCGCTTTTTCTGTGAAAATAAAAATACCTATGAGCTGAATGAGCGATCATGATAGGTGGATGGTAGAAAGAAAAAACCCCGGGGAGAATAAATTTTCATGTCCGGGGTGTGAGTGTAAAATCATGTATGTTTCTTATAAGAAAAAGACAGGTTTTATATAGGTATTTATTCAAATTGTCGTTTACAACCTTGTCGGTTACGGGAATAATGAGTACTATTGCAATTGTGAATGTCGAATTGTCAGTTGAAATGTCATGTTTTGTGGTACAATGTGGATACATTTGAGTAGATCGTAAAGTAGGTGGAGAAGTTGCGTATTTTAGAAAAGGCACCAGCTAAGATTAATTTATCTTTGGATGTCTTACATAAACGCCAAGATGGTTATCACGAAGTAAAGATGGTCATGACAACCATCGACTTGGCTGACCGTATTGAACTAAAGTTGTTAGATGAAGATCGGATTACGATCGTTTCACATAATCGTTTTGTTCCTGATGACCACCGGAATTTGGCTTATAAGGCAGCGTTATTGCTAAAAAAGCGGTTCGGTATTAAACAGGGTGTAGCCATCACCATATCGAAGTCAATTCCTGTTGCGGCTGGTTTAGCTGGGGGAAGTAGCGATGCTGCGGCTACTCTTAGAGGTCTCAATAAGCTTTGGAATTTAGGTCTAACACTTGATGAGTTAGCCGTTCTAGGAGCTGAAATCGGATCAGATGTTTCCTTCTGTGTGTATGGAGGAACTGCCATAGCGACTGGAAGGGGAGAAAAGATTGAGCATATTGAAGCTCCTCCCCATTGTTGGGTTGTTTTAGCTAAACCGGAAATCGGTGTTTCGACAGCAGACGTTTATCAAAACTTGAAGATTGATCAAATCAAACATCCTGATGTTGAAGGGATGGTTCAGGCTATTAAATCACAAGATTACGGTAGCATCTGTCACAAACTTGGAAACGTTTTAGAAAGTGTGACAATGAAAATGCATCCAGAAGTGGCCATGATAAAAGAACAAATGCAGAAATTTGGTGCAGATGCAGTGCTTATGAGCGGTAGTGGCCCAACTGTTTATGGGCTTGTACAGTACGAATCTCGTTTACATAGAGTTTATAATGGACTGCGTGGTTTTTGCGATCAAGTTTATGCGGTTAGAATGTTAGGAGAGCGAAATTCTCTTGATTAAACACGAATGTTAATTTATATTTATTGTAAAAATATTCGGATTTTGGAGGTATGATATGAAGTTTCGACGAAGTGGAAGGCTTGTCGATATGACGTATTATTTATTGAATCATCCACATGCACTCGTCCCACTAACGTTTTTTTCGGAGCGGTATGAATCAGCTAAGTCTTCCATTAGCGAAGATTTATCGATCATTAAGCAGACTTTTGAGCAACAAGGGATAGGGACTTTATTAACCATTCCAGGTGCAGCGGGTGGTGTGAAGTATATTCCGAAGGTGCAACAAGAAGAGGCAGTGGAAACAGTGAATTCATTATGCAAGCTGATGGAGAATCCGGACCGTCTTCTTCCAGGTGGTTATTTATACTTAACAGATATTTTAGGTAATCCAGAGTTATTGAAACGAGTCGGTCGTTTGTTCGCTTCAGTATTTGCAAATCGTGAAATTGACGTTGTAATGACGGTTGCGACGAAAGGGATTCCGATTGCGAACGCCATAGCTCAATATTTGCATGTCCCTGTTGTGATAGTTCGTAGAGACAATAAGGTAACGGAAGGTTCGATGGTTTCTATCAACTATGTATCGGGCTCTTCTAAGCGAATTCAAACGATGACATTAGCTAAAAGAAGCCTAGCAGAAGGTTCGCGCGTATTAGTTGTTGATGACTTTATGAAAGCAGGCGGTACCATTAATGGGATGGTCAGCCTTCTTGAAGAGTTTCAAGCGAAAGTTGCTGGGATTGGTGTTTTAGTTGAGTCTGAAAGCGCTGACGAACGTTTAGTTGATGAATACATTTCATTAGTTAAATTAGCAAAAGTGGATATGAAAGATCGCGTAATCGAAGTTAAAGAAGGAAATTATATGGAGTTCTCGAATTCTTTGAATGAGGATAAAGAATAAGGAGTGAATGACATGAGAGTTGTTTCTACAAAAGATGCTCCAGCGGCTATCGGACCTTATTCACAAGGGATTGTTGTGAATAACTTATTTTATAGTTCTGGGCAAATTCCACTTACGGCAGAAGGTGTTCTTGTAGAAGGTGGTATTCAGGAACAGACGCATCAAGTCTTTGCAAATTTAAAAGCTGTACTCCAAGAAGCGGGTGCTTCACTTAATACAGTTGTAAAAGTAACAGCATTTTTGAAAGATATGGAAGATTTTGCTGCATTTAATGAAGTATATGCGGAGTATTTCTCAGAGCATAAGCCAGCACGTTCTTGCGTTGAGGTTGCTAGACTTCCGAAAGATGTTGCTGTTGAGATTGAAGTCATTGCGCTAGTAAAATAACCAATACTTTCATTCTTAAACCATCTTTTTTCATTTTTTGAAAAAAATTTTTTTGAAAAAGAAGGAAAATCAGAAGTAGCGTTGAATTATTCATACTAAAGGTTTTCATATAGGGAAAAGGTGGTGAACAGAATGGAAGTGACTGACGTAAGATTACGCCGCGTAAATACGGAAGGCCGTATGCGTGCAATTGCATCCATCACTTTGGATAATGAATTCGTAGTCCATGACATTCGTGTAATCGATGGAAATAACGGTCTTTTCGTGGCAATGCCAAGTAAGCGAACTCCAGATGGAGAGTTTCGTGACATTGCTCACCCTATCAATTCAAACACTCGCGGGAAAATCCAAGACGCTGTTTTAGCGGAATATCACCGTTTAGGTGAGTTAGAAGTCGAGTTTGAAGAAGCAGGCGCTTCTTAAAATAATGCTTTTACCTATTGAGCCCTAAGGATTCTTAGGGCTCCTTACTTTGTGAATCTCTTCTACATAACCTGTCTATTAAAAATTTCCTCTCATCTCATTTACATATATTTTCACTTAAATGTGCTTCTCTTATCGATCAGTCGTCTGTTCGCGAAATTTTTGCTTGAGGAGTAAAAAAAGTTTGTGCTTTTCCATGCCATCGGTAAAATGTGAGCGCTTTTATAAGCGGAAATTTTCGGAATCACTTAAGTTACCTTGAAATACATAGTTATTTAAGATAATATTTTTATGGATAAAAAGGGATATTGGAGGCCTTTCAATGGAAAATCGTTTTGCGGTGATTTTAGCAGCGGGACAAGGGACACGTATGAAGTCCAAGCTTTATAAAGTATTGCACCCCGTTTGTGGAAAGCCAATGGTTCAGCACGTTGTAGATCAAGTATCGAAGTTACATTTAAACAAAATTGTAACAATTGTCGGCCATGGAGCTGAAAAAGTACAAGCTCAACTTGGTGAAAGTTGTGAATATGCTTTGCAAGCAGAACAGCTTGGTACTGCTCATGCGGTTATGCAAGCAGCACCACAGTTAGAAGGTCAAGCAGGAACGACTATTGTACTTTGTGGAGATACTCCATTAATTACATCGGAAACAATTGATGCATTGTTAAGTCATCATGTCCATACAAAAGCGAAAGCAACCATTTTAACGGCAAAAGCAAATGACCCTACTGGTTACGGTCGTATTGTACGAAATGAAGAAGGTCACGTAGCCAAAATCGTTGAACATAAAGACGCTTCAGAAGAAGAGTTACAAATAAACGAGATTAATACGGGAACTTATTGCTTTGATAACGCTTTCTTGTTTGAGGCATTAAAGCAAGTGTCCAATGAAAATGCCCAAGGGGAATATTATTTACCAGATGTCATCGAAATCTTGAAGAATCAAGGTGAAATTATTTCTGCTTATCAAACAGAAAACTTCGATGAAACATTAGGTGTTAATGACCGAGTTGCACTTTCCCAAGCAGAAGTGATTATGAAAAAGCGTATTAATGAAAAACATATGAGAAATGGTGTAACCATCATCGATCCACAAAATACGTACATCTCTGCTGAGGCGGAAATTGCCCGTGATACGGTGATTTATCCTGGAAGCATGATTAAAGGCAAAACAGTCATCGGCGAAGATTGTGAAATCGGTCCCAACACTGAAATTAAGGACTGTATCGTAGGTGATTCGACTGTTATCCGTCAGTCTGTTGCTCATAATAGTGAAATTGGTCAAAATGTAAACATTGGTCCGTTTGCACACATTCGTCCACAATCGTCGATTGGCAACGATGTAAAAATCGGTAATTTTGTTGAAGTGAAAAAGTCTAAAATGGGTCAAGGAAGTAAGGCTTCACACCTCAGCTATATCGGAGATGCTGAAGTTGGTGCAGATGTTAACTTAGGGTGTGGCTCTATAACTGTTAACTACGACGGGAAGAATAAGCATTTAACGAAGATTGAAGACGGGGCATTTATCGGTTGTAATTCTAACTTAATTGCTCCTGTAACAGTAGGAGCAGGTGCATATGTTGCTGCTGGATCCACGATTACAGAAGATGTTCCAGGAGATGCTCTATCCATTGCCCGTGCACGTCAAGTAAATAAAGAAGATTACGTTAGTAAATTAAAATTGAATCATAATTCCTAATCTGGAGGTCCCTAAATCATGTCACAATACAGAGATAAGAACTTAAAGATTTTTGCGCTAAATTCTAATTACGATTTAGCGAAGCAAATTGCAGATGTTGTTGGAGTTGATCTTGGGAAATGTTCTGTCACACGCTTTAGTGATGGAGAAATTCAAATCAACATTGAAGAAAGTATTCGCGGATGTGATGTATATGTCATCCAATCTACAAGCGCGCCGGTAAATGAGCACTTAATGGAATTATTAATTATGGTTGATGCCTTAAAGCGTGCTTCTGCCAACCGTATTAACATTGTTATTCCATACTATGGTTATGCTCGACAAGACCGAAAAGCTCGTGCTCGTGAGCCAATCACAGCTAAACTTGTAGCGAATCTACTTGAAACATCTGGTGCAAGCCGTGTAATTACATTAGATTTACATGCACCACAGATTCAAGGATTTTTTGATATTCCAATCGACCACTTAATGGGTGTACCGATTTTAGGAGAATATTTCTCTCAAAAGAACTTTGACGATATTGTCATTGTATCCCCTGACCATGGTGGAGTAACACGTGCGCGTAAATTAGCAGATCGCTTAAAAGCTCCAATTGCGATTATTGATAAACGTCGTCCACGTCCAAATGTAGCAGAAGTAATGAACATTGTCGGTAATATCGAAGGAAAAACAACCATTTTAATTGATGACATTATTGATACTGCAGGTACGATTACTTTAGCTGCTAATGCATTGGTGGAAAATGGAGCGAAAGAAGTATATGCATGCTGTACGCATCCTGTATTGTCTGGACCTGCCATTGAACGTATTCAAAATTCTAAGATTAAGGAATTAGTGGTGACAAACTCAATTACGTTACCTGAAGAGAAAAAGATCGAAAAAATTACAGAGCTTTCTGTAGCACCGCTTATTGGAGAAGCAATTATTCGTGTTCACGAAGAGCAATCTGTAAGTACATTATTCGATTAATGAAAATGTCTGACATGTTTAGACCTATTCATGAATGGGAATCAATGTTAATAGAAATACTTTATTAATGAATCTACAAATGACTCCTATTCATGGATAAGAAAGGGGATAAACATGTCAGTTTTATTACATGCAGAAGAACGAAAGACTTTTACTCATTCTGCCAAACGAGAAATACGAAACAAAGGTTTCATTCCAGCTGTCGTTTACGGTAAAAATGCCACTAACACGCCAATTTCACTTGAGGAAGCGGAGCTGTTGAAAGCGTTGAAGCAACAGGGCCGTAACGGTATTTTTCAGATTTCACTCGGAACGTTCAATCATTCAGTAATGGTTCACGAGATTCAGCAAGACCCATTAAAAGGGGATATTATACATGCTGACTTTCATGTTGTGAATATGAATGAAACCGTAGACGTGGAGGTTCAAATTCAATTATCGGGTGATCCACAAGGAGTGAAGGATGGAGGCGTTCTCCAACAACCTCTTCATCATGTGAAGCTTCGGGCAAAGCCTGGGGATATCCCAACCCATATTGAAGTAAATATTGCTTCTTTAGGAGTAAACGATACGCTACATGTTAAAGACTTGTCATTGCCTCCTGGTAGTGAAGTGTTGGATGATGTAGAAGAAGTAATCGTAACCATTTTACCTCCTAAGCAAGAAGCAGAAATCGACTCAGGAGAGGAACAAGAACCTGGGGAACCGGAATCAGCTGAAGGAAGAGAGACAAACGAATAACAATTATTAAAGACGTAACCGAACATGGTTACGTCTTAGTGTGTAGTTTGGACTTTTGTCTTTTGACAAGATATCTTATAGTAAGAGATAGCGACGTTTTTTGTCTTGCAAGAAAAGCGGGATGAAAAAATTGAAAGTGATATAAACAACGAATTGTTTGACCAAGTCGTTTGACTTATTGGTATTGGAAATTGTACGTTGTTTTATTTATACAGGGAGGATTCACAAATGAAAGTAATAGTAGGCCTTGGGAATCCAGGAAAGAAATACGAAGCGACGCGACATAATGTGGGGTTCATGGTCATTGATGAACTGTCAAAAAGGTTGAACATTCCACTGGATCAATCCAAGTTTAATGGGGTCTATGGAATAGGGCATGTAGCGGGTGAGAAAGTCATATTAGTAAAACCATTAACATATATGAACTTATCGGGCGAATGTGTTCGTCCGTTAATGGATTACTACGGTGTAGACGATGACAACTTAGCAGTCATCTATGATGACCTTGATCTGCCGGTTGGAAAAGTTCGTTTACGCTTAAAAGGGAGCGCAGGTGGCCATAACGGCATTAAATCTTTGATTCAACATTTAGGGACTCAAGAATTTAAACGTGTACGCATTGGGATTGACCGTCCGAAAAACGGCATGAAAGTACCGGATTATGTTCTTGGAAAGTTTCTTGCGGAAGAAAAGGACGAAATTCAATCTGCTATAGACCATTCAGCACATGCTTGTGAAAAGTGGATACATCATTCATTCCTGGAAGTTATGAACGAATTTAACTAATGTATAAGCCTTTCTGTAATGGTTCATAATATGTAATACATGGAAAATTTCCGAAAATTCAATCGCGATTTGTGTTACGATTATGATACATACAGGAGGCACTTTTCAAATGGCTTTGCATTATTATTGCAGACATTGTGGGACGAAGGTAGGAGTTATTGATAAACATTCGTTGTATAGTCAACAACTCGGATTTCAGCAGCTAACGGAAACTGAGCGAGATGAAATGATTCACTATCAAAATAATGGGGACATTCATGTACAAACGATTTGTGAAGATTGTCATGAAGCACTTCAGCGAAATCCAGATTATCATGGACTTGATAAATTTATACAATAACCGCTTTGGATGTTCATCCAAAGCATTTTTCTATTGTTTTTGAACAACTGTAGCTTGATCAGATGAGAGGGGGGATTGGACTTGCAAAGTTTGAGACAATATATTTACGCACAAGACGATTTTAAATCCGTGATGACGGGGATTCAGGAAGGATTGAAAGAGCAGTTAGTCGCAGGGTTATCTGGATCAGCTAGATCTTTGTTTGTTTCATCCGTGTTTAAAGATTCTAAAAAGCCAATTTTCGTATTAACGCATAATTTACTACAGGCACAAAAAATTTACGAGGATTTATCTAATATTTTAGAGGATGAGACGGTTTATTTGTATCCGGTTAACGAGTTAATAGCGTCTGAGATTGCTGTCGCAAGTCCAGAATTAAAAGCACAAAGAATTGAAGTGTTAAATCACTTAAGTAAAGGCAAAAAAGGCATTGTTGTAGCACCGGTTGCAGCTCTAACACGTATGCTTCCTCCTAAGCAATTTTGGGAGACGTGCCAATTGGAACTAAAGGTGGGGGAAGACTTTGACTTAGAGCGAAGCCTGCCATTATTTAACCTGATGGGATATGAGCGAGTTTCGATGGTATCTGCTCCTGGAGAGTACAGTGTTCGTGGTGGAATTATTGATATTTACCCGTTAACAGAGGAGAATCCAGTACGGATTGAGTTATTTGATACAGAAATTGACTCCATTCGCACGTTTGACCTTGAAACGCAGCGTTCGTTAGAAATGCTTCAAACATTATCATTAGGACCAGCAGAAGAGCTTCTTTTACATCAAGAGCATATTTCAAATGGTGTACAACGGATTGAGAAGGCATTAGCCAATAGCTTGAAAAAGCTAAAAAAAGATACACAAAAAGAATTGTTGCTAGAAAATATCCGATACGACCTTGAGAAGCTTCAACATTTTCACTTCGATCCATCATTTGTAAAATACTATTCCTTCTTCTATGATTCGCCTGCTAGTTTACTAGATTATTTTCCGAAGGATTCGATTCTTATCTTTGATGAGATTAGTCGGGTTCATGAAATGGTGACGCATTTAGAAAACGAAGAGGCAGAGTGGGTAACCGCTTTGTTAGAAGAAGGGAAAATTGTTCATGAGGCAAGAATTTCTCATTCGTATGAGGAATTAATGAGCAAAACGACTTCTCCTATTATATATTTATCGTTATTTTTAAGGCATGTGCCGCGTACAAACCCACAGAATTTAGTGAATTTATCTTGTAAGCAAATGCAAAGCTTCCATGGACAGATGCACGTGCTTAAAGGTGAAGTAGAAAGATGGGAAAAGCAAGATTATACAGTCGTTTTTTTAGGCGCCAATCAAGAGCGTGTAGAGAAGTTAGAAAAAGTGCTTGATGATTATGAAATTGACGCCAAAATAGCTAAGCGCGATGATATTTTAACTAAAGGTCGATACATTATAGATGGAGATTTACAAACTGGCTTTGAGTTACCGATGCAAAAGCTTGCGGTCATTACGGAAGAAGAATTGTTTAAGAAACGCGTCAAAAGAAGAGCACAAAAACAAAAGCTCTCCAATGCAGAACGAATTAAGAGCTATTCAGAATTAGAAATTGGTGATTATGTCGTTCATATCAACCATGGAATTGGGAAGTATCTTGGAATTGAAACGTTAGAAATCAATGGGGTTCATAAGGATTATCTACATATTCGTTATCAAGGTAGTGATAAGCTTTACGTACCTGTTGATCAAATCGATCAAGTTCAGAAATATGTTGGTTCAGAAGGAAAAGAACCAAAAATATATAAGCTTGGTGGTAGCGAGTGGAAACGGGTTAAAAAGAAGGTTGAGTCTTCAGTACAAGATATTGCGGATGACTTAATTAAGTTGTATGCAGAGCGAGAGGCAAGTAAGGGATATGCCTTTAGTCCAGACGATGAAATGCAACGTGAATTTGAAGCGGCCTTTCCATATCAAGAAACCGATGATCAGCTACGCTCTATTACTGAGATTAAAAAGGATATGGAGCGCGAACGGCCAATGGATCGTCTATTGTGTGGAGACGTTGGGTACGGAAAAACGGAAGTGGCCATTCGAGCGGCATTTAAAGCAATAACAGACCAAAAACAAGTGGCCTTTTTAGTCCCTACGACCATTTTAGCTCAACAGCATTATGAAACCATTCGGGAGCGTTTTCAAGATTATCCGATAAACATCGGACTTCTAAGTCGTTTCAAATCGAGAAAAGAACAAAATGAAACCTTAAAAGGGTTAAAAAATGGAACAGTGGATATTGTCATTGGTACGCACCGCTTGCTTTCTAAGGATATCGTGTTTAAAGACTTAGGGTTATTAATTATTGATGA
Source organism: Bacillus kexueae (assembly GCF_022809095.1). Classification (GTDB taxonomy): domain Bacteria; phylum Bacillota; class Bacilli; order Bacillales; family Aeribacillaceae; genus Bacillus_BZ; species Bacillus_BZ kexueae. The sequence continues at coordinate 29,641 of NZ_JALAZE010000014.1, read as the reverse complement.
GGAACAGCGATTCGGCGTTACCCACAAAGAGAAAATTAAACAAATGAAAGCAAATATTGACGTTTTAACGCTGACTGCAACACCAATACCGCGTACATTGCATATGTCCATGCTTGGGGTGCGCGATTTAAGTGTGATTGAAACTCCACCAGAAAATCGTTTCCCAGTCCAAACGTATGTTGTGGAATACAATGGGGCTTTAGTTAGAGAAGCCATTGAGCGGGAGCTAGCGCGTGGCGGGCAAGTGTACTTCCTCTATAACCGTGTTGAAGACATTGACCGAAAGGCTGAGGAGATCTCAATGCTTGTTCCGGAAGCTAAAGTAACGTATGCGCACGGAAAAATGACTGAAAATGAACTAGAGTCGGTGATGTTAAGCTTCTTAGAAGGAGAAGCAGATGTTCTTGTCAGTACGACCATCATCGAAACAGGTGTAGACATCCCGAATGTGAATACGTTAATCGTGTTCGATGCAGATAAGATGGGGCTTTCTCAGCTTTACCAGTTAAGAGGACGCGTTGGGCGATCTAATCGAGTAGCATACGCATATTTTACGCATCGAAAAGATAAAGTATTGTCTGAAGTAGCAGAAAAACGCCTGCAAGCCATCAAAGAGTTTACCGAATTAGGTTCAGGGTTCAAAATTGCCATGCGTGACTTATCTATTCGAGGTGCTGGGAACTTACTAGGGCCTCAGCAACATGGCTTCATCGATTCTGTCGGGTTCGATTTATATTCCCAAATGTTAAAAGAAGCGATAGAAGAACGAAAAGGAGAATTACCGAAGGAACAGCCGATTCCAGTTGAAGTCGATTTGGAAATTGATGCTTACTTGCCGCAAACGTATATCTCAGATGGTCGCCAAAAAATTGATATGTATAAACGATTTAGAGGCGTTGAATCAATGGATGACTTGCGTGAGTTGCAAGAGGAAATGGTGGATCGCTTCGGAGAATACCCTGTTGAGGTCGATTATTTAGTGAAAGCGACAACGGTTAAAGTGCTGGCAATGAGAGAACGAGTGGTGCATGTAAAACAGGTTAAAGATCAAATTAACATCTTGATTTCTGAAGAAGCTAGCTACAATATTAATGGGCAAAAATTATTTGAGTTAAGCAATAAGTTCGGACGTAACGTAGGTTTAGGAATGGATGGGAAATGCTTAAAATTAACCCTTCAAATAAAGAAAATGGAAACGGAGAAATGGTTAAGTATCATTATTGAGCTGTTAGAAGGTTTGGCTCATGTAAAAAAAGAAGAAGTTTCAGCTAGTTCATGATTAAATCTTTTAGAAATTGGCTAAGATGGTAAGGGGATAATACGCTTTTTTGGAAAAAATCACTTTCATCGCGTATATTACGGAACAGAAGTAGGATACTAATGTCAACAATGGTGGTTGTTACAAAATGAAACATCAACAATCATCTCGTTATTCTAATCATCAGATGAAAGTGAGGCATCATTAGATGAAAGCAACTGGTATCGTTCGTCGTATTGATGATTTAGGCCGAGTCGTAATTCCGAAAGAAATTCGCCGTACACTTCGAATAAGAGAAGGAGATCCGCTAGAAATTTTTGTGGATCGGGACGGGGAAGTTATTTTGAAAAAATATTCCCCTATAAGTGAATTAAGTGATTTTGCACGGGAGTATGCAGATGCCCTATTCGATAGTCTAGGCCATCCTGTACTCATATGTGACCGTGACGCGTTTATTGCCGTATCTGGTATTTCGAAAAAAGAATACTTAAATAAAAATATTAGTGAAGCAATTGAACGTGTGATGGAAGACCGTAATTCATCCCTCCAATCCGAAGTAGCTGAAGTGGAATTTGTCGATGGATTAAAAGAGAGTATTCATTCCTTTACCGTCGGTCCAATTATTGCAAATGGAGACCCTATTGGTGCAGTAGTCATTTTCTCAAAAGATGACCCAATTGGCGAAGTGGAGCACAAAGCGGCGGAAACAGCTGCAGGTTTTCTAGCAAGGCAAATGGAGCAATAATTTGATAATGTTTTTTAGCAATCAGAAAGAGTGTCCGATAGGGCGCTCTTTTTGTCATTGTTACAGAAAGTTTAAGTTCAATAAAGTGTTAACGTATTCTCTTTACCGTTTTTTTGGTGTCTAGCTCCAAGCGCCATCAGCTCGGGTCGCTTCGGCCCTGCTGTGGCGACGGAAGCCTCCTCGCAGGTCCTCCAGCGCCCTTCGCCTAAGGACTTGGACTTTTCTTATTTGTTCAGACTTATAAATCGCTACACCGCCTACGTAAAAAGCGAAAAATGAAGTAATTATGCAACAAGGATAGAGGTTGTTTTTCATATGGTATAATAAGTTGAAAAATGACATCTTTAGGTATTAACTGGAAGGAGAAAGAGATGAACGATCGGCCTACGAAAGCACCGGCGATTATATTAAAGGGTGCATTCATCTTAACTATCGCTGCATTATGTTCAAAAATTTTGAGTGCAGTTTATCGTGTTCCATTTCAGAATATAGTTGGCGATGTAGGATTTTATATTTATCAGCAGGTCTATCCGATATATGGTGTTTCCATCTTGTTAGCAACTTCTGGCTTCCCGGTCATGATTTCGAAGTTGATGAATGATTCTTCAACATTCGGTCATGAAAACAGTTCACTGAAAGTGCTGAAAGTCTCCTCGCTATTTTTAACTATTTTTGGCTTTGGGAGCTTTCTTATTTTATACAGCGGTGCACCATTTATTGCGCTAGGGATGGGAGATGAAGAGCTGTCCGTTTTAATTCGCGTTATTTCACTTTCTTTTCTCATGATCCCATTCGTTTCAATTTTAAGAGGTTATTTTCAAAGTGAACATATGATGCCACCGACTGCTCTGTCCCAAGTGACAGAACAATTTATTAGGGTTTTAACTATCATTATTCTTTCATACCTTTTTGTGCAAAATGGGTATGATTTATATATAACGGGTGCTGGCGCCCTTTTTGGATCGCTTTTAGGAAGTATCGCCGCACTTTTCGTCTTAATGGTATTTATAAAAAAAGCGGAGATACCTTGGCGAGCCATAATACTCGTTCCTGTTACTAAAAAAGAACGATTCATTATTTTACGAAAGCTTTTCAAGTACAGCTTGACCATTTGCTTTGCAAGTATGCTCCTTATTTTTATGCAAATGATTGATTCGTTCCAAGTTTATCGCATCCTTGTAGAAAGTGGATGGAGTGAGCATGAGGCGAAGGTGTTAAAAGGAGTGTATGATCGAGGACAACCATTACTTCAATTGGGGGCGATTGTGGCAACATCTTTTGCCTTATCGTTTGTTCCAGCTATAGCAAAAGGTGTAGAAGACGTTCAGCAGTCAATTCAATATGCGTTTAAAGTTTGTTTATCGCTTGCGATTGCTGCAACTGCTGGGATCATAGCTATAATAGAACCGCTAAATATCATGCTCTTTTCAAATGGCAAGGGATCAAGTGTATTAGCTGTATATTGTTTATCGATTTTGTTTTGTTCAATTGCGATTACGTCAGGAGCTGTCCTACAGGGGTTAGACAAGGCAGAAATCCCAGCAATAACTGTTTTAATTGGAATAGGGGTAAAATGGATTTCAAACGTATGGTTTATTGAAAAATGGGATACGTTGGGCGCAGCATTGGCAACGGTTTGTGCTTTTCTTGTCATTGCATTGCTAAACTTATTATTTATTCGAAAAGAGCCGTTTCGTCTACTGGACCGTCAAGATGTATTGAATATGACGTTTATCGCGTTCGTTATGGTCATCATAATTAAGGTTATTCAATTATTTTTCTTCAGTGATGATTCAGACCAAATTCGCCTGCTAGCAACTGCTAACGCACTTGTTTCCGTCCTCATTGGTGCATTCATTTACGTTGGTGGGTTGGTTTTATTAAAAGTCGTAACGAAAGAAGATTGGGAGTTTCTTATAGGGAAAAAGTAATTCAAAAGGAAAGAGGGACGAGGATTGAAAATTATAGTTATTGGACTCGGTGCTGGAGATTTGGAACAACTTCCGTTTGGTATTTATCAATTATTAACGGACCATCAATTGCCTTTATTCTTACGAACGAAGCATCATCCTGTTGTAGAGCAATTAAGTACAAAATTACAGAACGCTCAATCATTTGATCATGTGTATGAAATGCATGAGCAGTTTGATGACGTCTATGAAGATATCGTTTCCCAGTTAGTGAAATTAGCAAAAGATAACGGTGAAATTGTTTATGCTGTACCTGGACATCCACTCGTGGCCGAGAAAACGGTGCAGCTTTTACTGAAAAGGCACCACAATGGAGAGGTTGAAGTAGAGATAAAAGGTGGACAGTCATTTATCGATGATATGTTAACAGCTGTTCAGATTGACCCTATTGAAGGGTTTCAATTTGTGGATGCTATTGGGATGCAGCGTGAGGAGTTATCGTATCGTCAACATATGTTCATTTGCCAAGTGTATGATCATATGGTTGCCTCAGAAGTAAAGCTGACGTTAATGGATGATCTTCCTTATGATTACCCGGTTTTTATTGTTACAGCTGCGGGTAGTAAAGATGAGGTTGTTAAAGAAGTACCATTATATGAATTGGATCGACATGTTCAAATCAATAACTTAACAAGTGTTTATGTTCCTCCGGTAAAAGAAGAGGAACTGCTGTATCACCAATTTTCCTCATTACGATCAGTGATTGCAGAGCTACGTGGACCGAATGGTTGCCCGTGGGATCGTAAACAAACGCATCATTCTTTAAAGCGATATTTAATTGAGGAATGTTACGAACTGCTAGAGGCAATCGAGAATGAAGACATTGATCATATGATTGAAGAATTAGGTGATGTCTTGTTGCAAATCATGCTTCATGCTCAAATTGGTGAAGATGACGGTCTATTTACGATTGACGAAGTAGTAAGAAGTGTAACGAGTAAAATGATTCGCCGCCACCCACATGTTTTTGGTGAGGTGAGTGTAGACGATGCTGAAGAAGTTGTTTCTAACTGGGAGGAAATCAAAAAAGTAGAGAAAGGAAATCAACAAGAGGAATCGATTCTAGATTCCATTGCATCCTCACTCCCAGCTTTAACAAAGGCGTATAAACTTCAGAAAAAAGCAGCAAAAGTGGGATTCGATTGGACTAATGTAAACGATGCTTGGAAGAAGGTTCATGAAGAAATAAGCGAATTTGAAACGGAAATAAGAGAAGGTTTACAAGATAAGCGAAAAGTTGAGAAAGAGTTTGGGGATATTCTTTTTGCATTTATTAACATTGCTCGCTTTTACGATATTGAACCAGAGACAGCTTTAAGTACGACAAACCATAAGTTCCTTACTCGTTTCCAATATATCGAAGCGAAAGCAAGAGAGACAGGAACCCCATTAACAGAAATGTCACTAGAAGAAATGGATCGACTTTGGGAAGAAGCTAAACGTTTAGAGGAGGAATAATGGATGAGATTAGATAAATTTTTAAAGGTTTCACGATTAATCAAAAGAAGAACACTGGCAAAGGAGGTGGCTGATCAAGGACGTATCACCATTAATGGAGTTGTAGCAAAAGCGAGTTCCAATGTAAAAGTAGGAGACGAACTTTCAATCCAATTCGGCCAAAAGATTTTAACTGTAAAGATTGAATCACTTCAAGAATCGGCAAAGAAAGAAGAGGCGGCATCGTTATATAAAGTGGTGAAAGAAGAAAAAGTATCCGTTGAATAGGCTTGTTCTAAACAAATCATCCCTCACATACATATTGTAAAAGAAAAACCTATACATGAAATGTGGGGGATGATTTTATCATGAACCAAAGTTATGATGGGAACCTTTCACATAAAGCACAAGAACATGATGTGATGATGAAGGGCAGGAAATTCTTAAATATTACAGGTGTAAAGCAAGTTGAGAGTTTCGATAATGAAGAGTTTTTGTTAGAAACGGTTATGGGTCCTTTAGCCATCCGTGGAGAGAATTTACAGATGAAGAACTTAGATGTGGAACAAGGAATTGTATCCATTAAAGGAAGTCGAATTTATGATTTAGTGTACTTAGATGATCACAATGGGGAGAAGGCTAAAGGATTCTTTGGCAAGTTGTTTAAATGACACTAACGACTCAAGCATATACGATGCTCGCAATGATTGGGATGGGCAGCTTCTTGGGTGCATCGTTAGATACGTATCGACATTTTCTAAATCGGCAACAATTGATGAAGTGGGTCGTTTTTGTAAACGACCTTGTTTTCTGGGTTGTCCAAGCACTTCTCGTGTTTTATGTATTATTACTTGTAAATGAAGGGGTGCTCCGGTTTTATATTTTTTTAGCCATTTTATGTGGCTTTGCTGCGTATCAAAGCTTATTTCGGACTTTTTATTTAAAGACACTTTTCTTTTGTATCCGTATCGTAACAATGATTTACCAATTTATTAAGAAAGCCATTCAACTATTTATTTTCAAGCCGATAACAATTATAGTAGGACTTATTGCTACAATTATCGTAGGTCTTTTTGCTTTTTTATGGAGAGTTCTAAAAGGGACTTCACAAGTTATTTGGAAGTTATGTAAAATTTTATTGTCACCATTGTTATGGTTAATGAAACAGCTTTGGAGAAGACTCCCTGCTCCGTTTCGAGTAAAGAGCAAAAAAATATTAAGGAAAGTGGAAGGATTTTCCGAAAGCGTCAAGAAGTTATTCAGTAGGTTGACTGAATTTGCTAGCCATCTTTTTCATAAAAAGTGAGGAGGTTAAAAGAATGGCTGCTGAGAGGAAGCAAAAAATTGCTCGTATACAATCCGATTACGTGATTCAGCATGAGAAGCAAGAACATATGAAAAAAAGAAGAAAAAAAGGGTTAATCAGAAGATTAACCGTTCTTATTATTGTCATGCTAGCCTCTGTTGCAATCATTTCAACCAAGATAATTTCTCAAGCCTCCGCGATTCAAGAGAAGATGGAAGAAAAAGAAAGACTCGAAAAAGAGTTGTCCACTTTGGAGCAAGAACAAAAAAAGATTGAGAACGAAATAAAAAAATTAAATGATGATGAATATATTGCTAAGTTAGCTAGAAGAGATTACTTTTTATCCGATGAAGGGGAAATTATTTTTAACATTCCAGATGGTACAGAGTAGTCATGTTATTGACCCCCTAATTTTATTTTTGTATAATTAAGTAAATTATTTTTAACTTATTTTTGAAAGATTTAAGGAGGAGCATTTTTTTTATGTCGATTGAAGTTGGCAGCAAGTTACAAGGTAAGGTAACAGGTATTACTAAATTTGGAGCGTTTGTGGAGCTGCCAGGAGGCTCAACAGGTTTAGTTCACATTAGTGAGGTTGCAGATAACTACGTTAAGGACATCAATGAACATTTGCAAGTAGGCGATCAAGTAGAAGTAAAGGTAATCAATGTAGAGAAAGACGGAAAGATTGGCCTTTCAATTAAAAAGGCGAAAGATCGTCGTCCAGAACGTTCAGACCGCCCGAAAAGAAATGATCAGCGTTCAAAAGAAAGCTTTGAACAAAAAATGAACCGTTTCTTAAAAGAAAGCGAGGATCGTCTCGCGTCACTTCGTCGCCACACGGAGTCTCGCCGTGGCGGAAGAGGGGCAAGAAGAGGTTAAGCTTGCTGCCATTCAAATGATAGATGTTATGTTATCACTCAGGAGAATTCTCCTGAGTGTTTTTTGTTGTTACAGAAAGTTTACGTTCAATAAAGTGTTAACGTATTCTCTTTACAGTTTTTTGGTGTCTAGCTCCAAGCGCCATCAGCTCGGGTCGCTTCGGCCCTGCTGTGGCGAAGGAAGTCTCCTCGCAGGTCCACCAGCGCCCTTCGCCTAAGGACTTGCGCTTTGCGCTTTTTCTGTGAAAATAAACATTACCTATGAGCTGAATGATCGATCATGATAGGTAGATGGTAGAAAGAAAGGAAACCCCGGGGAGAATAAATTTTCATGTCCGGGGTGTGAGTGTAAAATCATGTATGTTTCTTATACGTATGTGAAATTATTGATAAAAAAATTTAAATTGTCTATTGACGAAAGGGTATTAGGTAGGTATTATAGAAAATGTGCTTATTGAGATGGCGGTGTAGCTCAGCTGGCTAGAGCGTACGGTTCATACCCGTGAGGTCGGGGGTTCGATTCCCTCCGCCGCTACCAAAAAAGAAAATATGGCCCGTTGGTCAAGTGGTTAAGACACCGCCCTTTCACGGCGGTAACACGGGTTCGAATCCCGTACGGGTCATCAAAAACGACTTCTTATCACGAGAAGTCGTTTTTTTTTGTGTATTTTTATCCTGTTTTTACATCATAGAAATACTCGTGATAGACAAGCGGCCCATGAACGGGAGATTCTCGCGCACTGAGAAGCGTCCGTTTTTTGAAGTAATTGAATAACCAAAAGAAACGATAATTTAGAAAGTTTTTTTCTTAAGGTTGTTGTTTTTAGTAGGAATAAAATAAATGTTCACGGTATTTTTCACTCTATGTAGTGTGCGTCGAAGTCCTCCTAGTGAGTCGAATTTGGTTTTAGCGAGTGCTGCAAAATGAAACGTGTAAACGTAAGTAGATTCGTTAGTGTGTAGGATCTTCATAGAGGATCTAATTTCACCCCTACAAGTCTACTGCTACATTCTATTGAACGTCTATTGAGACCTATTTTATCTCCTAATTTTTCGTTCATTCCTCTTTAAATGCCATTTTTTGCCTAGAAGGTTGTCTTATTCCCAAATATTGTGTCGCATATAACATAAATAGTCGAACAATTCTTTCGATTCAACCCCTTGTTTTGACAAATTCTAACTTTCTATTCTGTTATGCTACAGGTAATTATTCTTTTGAGGGAGTGTATAATAATGGAAAAAGTTGAGAGAAGGTTAGCGGAGCCGGTGTCGGGAGTTCATTTTCAGAGGGCTAATGCTTTTTTGGCTAGGTTGTGGAAGACGGCTAGTCTAAAATTTTATTCCATTATGTTTTATCGTGGGTTTATTTATGTGATTATTGGCTTTCTTCTTGGACGAGCGTTCATTTTATCAGAGATAGTTCCATTTGCCCTCCCGTTTTTTGGTGCGATTTTGTTGATGAAGAAGGACAAAGCTCTTTTGGCTGCTTTTTCGTTGATTGCAGGCTCACTAACTATATCACCGCAACTATCGGTTATCGTTGGAGTTTCTATATTTATATTCATTTTGTTCAACAAAATGACCACGATCTTTTATAAAGATCGATTAAAGGCACTCCCCTTTACGGTATTTAGCTCGTTGCTACTAACTAGACTTCTTTATTCTTACTTCATGTACCAGTCTTTAACGATGTATGACTATATGATGGCTGGTGTCGAATCAGGACTATCCTTTATTTTGACTCTTATATTTCTCCAAAGTATTCCACTCATTTCAGCAAGATCATTTAAACAAACGTATAAAATTGAAGAGATTATTTGTCTGATGATTTTGCTCGCATCTGTTATGACAGGTTTAATAGGGATTCAATATGAAAACCTTCAAGCTGAGCATATCTTGTCTCGATACATTGTACTTCTTTTTGCTTTTACTGGCGGGGCTAGTCTTGGATGTACGGTAGGTGTTGTCACAGGGTTAGTTTTAAGCCTAGCTAACATTGGGAACTTGTATCAGATGAGTTTACTTGCTTTCTCAGGCTTACTAGGAGGTTTATTACGAGAAGGAAACAAAATTGGCGCGGCCGTTGGTTTGTTAATAGGATCCATGCTATTAACGTTGTACGGGGAAGGGTCCGCAGATATTTGGGCGAACATGATCGAGTCTTTAATTGCTGTTGGATTATTTTTGTTGACACCGAGGTCTTTTACGAATCGGTTAGCTAAGCATATTCCAGGTACGAATGAATATGCCATGGAACAACAGCAGTACGTACGAAAAATACGCGATGTGACAGCTCATCGAGTCGATCAGTTCTCAAATGTCTTTCAAGCTCTATCCGAAAGTTTCTCAACATTTTATGCAGAAGAAAAACAAGATGAAGATCGAGAGGTAGATTTATTTTTAAGTAATATTACGGAAAGTACTTGTCAGACATGCTTTAAGAAAGATAAGTGCTGGGCCCAAAACTTTGATTATACGTATGGTTTAATGAAACAAATAATGAACGAACATAAGGAAAATACGTATCATTTAAACCGTAAATTAAAAAGAGAATTTAGTAAATATTGTTCAAAGGCACAAAAAGTAGAGGAAACGATGGAACAAGAAATGAATTATTTCTTGGCGAATCAAAAGCTTAAGAAACAGATTCAAGAAACTCGTCGTTTAGTAGCGGAGCAACTATTAGGTGTTTCACAAGTAATGAGTGATTTCTCAAAAGAAATGAAAAAGGAGAGAGAGCACCACTTTCTACAGGAAGATCAAATTATTGAGGCGCTTCAAAGTTTTGGAGTGGAAATTGGGCATATTGACATTTTCAATCTTGAACAAGGAAATGTTGATATTGAAATGAGCATTCCATATTGCAATGGTCATGGAGAATGTGAAAAAATCATTGCTCCGATGCTTTCGGATATCCTGGAAGAACAGGTTGTTGTCAAGCATGAGGAGTGTGCCTCGTATCCAAATGGGTACTGCCATGTCTCTTTTGGGTCAGCTAAAACATTCCGTGTGGAAACCGGTGTAGCACATGCGGCAAAAGGGGGAGGTTTAGTTTCTGGCGATAGTTACACGATGATAGAGCTAGGGGTTGGGAAATATGCGCTTGCCATTAGCGACGGAATGGGAAATGGTGAGCGAGCCCACTTTGAAAGCAATGAAACGATCAAATTACTACAAAAAATTCTTCAATCCGGTATTGATGAACAAGTAGCTATTAAAACGGTCAACTCTATTTTATCGTTGCGAACGACCGATGAAATGTATTCAACATTAGATTTAGCGATTATTGATTTGCAAGATGCCAGTTGCAAATTTATGAAAGTTGGGTCAACGCCTAGTTTTATCAAGCGTGGTGAAAAAGTGTTGAAGGTGCAAGCAAGTAATTTACCGATTGGGATTGTAGATGAGATCGAAGTGGATGTCGTCGATGAACAATTAAAAGCGAAGGATATTTTAATCATGATGAGTGACGGCATATTTGAAGGGCCTAAACATGTCGAAAATCATGACTTATGGATGAAGCGTAAAATTAAAGAGCTTGAAACTAATGACCCGCAGGAGATTGCCGACATCATCATGGAAGAAGTGATTCGGACACGGTCTGGTCGTATTGACGATGATATGACGGTCGTAGTTGCACAAATCGATCATAATACCCCAAAATGGGCATCGATTCCCGTTATTAAATATCCGAAAAAAACAGGCTAATATGTTCAAACTAGATTCGTATATTTCCCCTCCGATGTGGCGAGGATGGTAATACGCACACTAATGAGGAGGGGTTGAAATGAAAAAAGGAACGTTAAAGCAAATTTTGTTGTTAACCGATGGTTGTTCGAATAAAGGGGAAGATCCAATTGCGATGGCCGCATTAGCCAAAGAGCAAGGAATTACGGTGAATGTTATTGGGATAGTTGATGAAAAGGTTATTGATCAAGAAGCAATGTCCGAAATCGAAGGAATTGCTGTGTCTGGAGGTGGAGTGAGTCAAATCGTCTATTCCCATCAATTGTCTCAAACAGTACAAATGGTTACGCGACAAGCGATGACTCAAACGTTACAAGGGGTTGTAAATCAGGAGTTACGACAAATTCTCGGGAAAGCTTCCATTGAAGAACTACCACCTGAGGAGCGTGGTGAAGTGATGGAAGTTGTTGATGAATTAGGTGAAACGGTTAATCTTGAAATTTTGATTCTTGTTGATATGAGCGCGAGTATGGGACCTAAATTACCAACTGTAAAAGAAGCGTTATTAGATTTAGCGATTAGTTTAAATTCAAGAATTGGACAAAATCAATTTTCCTTGCATGTATTTCCGGGGAAAAAGAAAGATGTTGAACGCATACTTGATTGGACACCAAAATTAGAGTCCATTTCATCGATATTCCCTAAGTTAACAACGGGCGGAATTACCCCTACTGGACCAGCGATTAGAGAGGCTTCACAAAGCTTCAAGAAAAAACGTTCATTACGGGAGTATTTACTTGATGAGAAGCATGCCGATGAACAGCAATTGTAACCTATCTGCTGGAACAATCATAAAGGGGAAGTGGCACCGCCATTCATATGAAATTGAGCGTTTATTGGGGAAAGGGGCTGTAGGGGAAGTCTATTTAGCTCGGAATTCGAACGGATACGTAGCACTAAAGATCAGTGAGAACAGCGCTGGAATTACGTCAGAAGTAAATGTGTTAAAAAAGTTAGCCGAGGCCCAAGGTTCTGATCTTGGGCCTTCTTTAATCGATGTTGATGATTATGAACATCCTTTGTTAAAGAAAACGATTCCGTTTTATGTAATGGAATATATAAAAGGAGAACATTTCATTTCATTCGTACAAAAAAGAGGAGTAGAGTGGATTGACATTTTAATTTTGCAGCTCCTTAATGATTTAGAGAACTTGCATCGTAATGGTTGGGTGTTTGGAGATTTAAAACCAGATAATTTAATCGTATCGTATCCACCTGCTAAAGTTCGTTGCATCGATGTGGGGGGGACAACGCGTATAGGGAGGTCGATAAAGGAATTCACGGAGTTTTTTGATCGAGGCTATTGGGAGTGTGGAACGAGAAGAGCAGAGCCAAGCTACGATTTATTTGCTGTTTCAATGATAATGATTAATGCAGTATACCCGAAGCGTTTTTCAAAGGACGGTAAAGGAAAAGAAAAGATTGTTTCGATGATTGACAGTCATCCTTATTTACGGAAGCGGAAGTCTATTTTATATAAGGCAATCAGTAACTCTTATTCATCAGCTTTAATTATGAGGCGAGAAATAATTGACGTGATAGCCGATGAAAAGGAACAGCGTGCAAAAGGAAAGGTGCAGGTAAATCGCAAGCAGTATAAAAAACAGCGGAAAAAGAAAAGCAGCGGCTTTTTTGAAACTGTATTTATTCTCGTATTCATCGCATTCTTATATTCACTATACGTTTTCACGCATTTATTGTAAGAGTTATGATAAATTGATGACAAGGCGTCTCTCTTTTTGCAGAAGTTCGGGAAAGAGTGATACGATAAAACAGTAAGACTCAAAAAGTGATGTGAAGTATGATGTATGAGAGAATTAAAAAACGGATAGAAAAGATGTCACTTATCCCCCCTAAATCAACTGTAGTGGTTGGTGTATCAGGGGGGCCGGATTCCCTCGCTTTGTTACATATTTTATACAGATTGAGAGAAACACTTTCGATTAACATCGTTGCTGCTCATGTTGACCACATGTTTAGAGGACGTCAATCAGAGGAAGAAATGGAATATGTACAACATTTTTGTTCCTCGCTTTCCATACCATGTGTGGCAAAACAAATAGATGTACAACGATTTGCCACTGAACAGAAGCTAAACAAGCAAGAAGCGGCTAGAGAATGTCGGTATCATTTTTTTCAAGAAGTGATGGTAGAGTACCGTGCAAATTTGTTGGCATTAGGTCATCACGGTGATGATCAAATTGAAACAGTCCTCATGCGACTTGTAAGAGGGACGGTAGGCAAAGGATTAGCAGGTATCCCGGAGAAGAGGCGATTTTCTACCGGATATATTGTCCGTCCGCTTCTTCAGGTGACGAAACAGGATATACTGAACTACTGTCTTGAGAATGGATTGGACCCTAAAATGGATCCTAGTAATGAATCGGACACGTATACAAGGAATCGGTTCCGGAAGTATGTATTGCCACATTTAAAGAACGAAAATCCTCAAGTTCATCAACATTTTCAATATTTTAGTGAAATTCTTGAAGAAGATGAGCATTTTTTAGAGGAATTAACGAAGCAAAAAATGAATAAAGTATTGGAAAGGCAAACAAGCAATGAGGTAGTGATTAACATTGGTGAGTTTCTTGAACTTGCTCCACCTTTACAAAGGAGGGGGATTCATCTAATATTAAACTATCTTTTCGCTGGCCAGCGTTCTCCCGCCTTTTCTTCGATTCATATCGAGCATCTAAAAGGATTGATGCATCAATCTCATCCTTCAAGTATGATGGACCTCCCGCTAGGTTTAAAAGCGTTCCGTTCGTATGATCGTTTAATTTTAACATTTGATCAGTTTAAACCTCAGCCCTTCGAGTTCCATTTATCAATTCCAGGGGAAATAATGTTGCCAAATGGTAAAAAAATTATTTGTGAAACCTTTGAAGGTGTTCCTTCGTATAGTACTGAAGAGGTTTTTTATTTACCAAGACACTTGCTAAAGGAGCCTTTACGAGTACGTACAAGACGAACAGGTGACAAAATCAAAGTTAAAGGCATGAACGGTACAAAAAAAGTAAAAGATATTTATATTGATAAGAAGATACCGAAGCAAGAACGAGAAATCTGGCCGATTATTGAAGATGGTAATGGCAATATTATTTGGATTCCATTATTAAAAAAGTCTAATTTTGAGGTATTTGACATTACCAATCAATCTTACATTGTATTACAATATAAAGAGCAATGATCTTCTAGGAGGAACAAAAGAATGTTAAACGATATTGAAAAAGTTTTGATTTCTGAAGAAGAAATTCAAACAAAAGCAAAAGAGTTAGGTGCCGCACTAACAGAGGAGTACAAAGATAAATTTCCTCTTGCGGTAGGTGTTTTAAAAGGAGCAATGCCTTTTATGGGAGATCTTTTAAAACACATGAATACATACTTGGAAATGGACTTTATGGATGTATCTAGCTATGGCAATCAAACAGTTTCAACAGGCGAGGTAAAGATTATTAAAGATTTAGATACATCTGTAGAAGGACGAGATATCTTAATTATTGAAGATATTATCGATAGTGGTCTTACATTAAGTTATTTAGTCGAGCTTTTCCGTTATCGAAAAGCAAAGTCCATTAAAATTGTCACATTATTAGACAAGCCAAGTGGACGTAAAGCGGATATTGAAGCAGATTTCGTTGGCTTTGAAGTTCCAGATGCGTTCGTCGTAGGTTACGGCCTTGATTACGCAGAAAAGTATCGTAATCTTCCGTTCATCGGTGTGCTAAAACCAGAAGTATATCAAAAAAGTGAGTAATCGCTTTATCACAAGAGGTAATTGGTTGTATTGGCATGATTTTCTATGATACTATTGACTATAATTGACTATGTTTGTGTGACTGTGGGAGGAGGTAAGGAATGAATCGGATCTTCCGTAATACAATATTTTATTTATTGATCTTTTTAGTTGTAATAGGAGTCGTAAGCTTCTTTCAAGGTGGAGCTCAGAAGCCTGAACAAATGACCTTTAGCACCTTCGTTTCTAAATTAGAGAGCGGAGATGTTGAAAATATAACGCTACAACCTGTAAGAGGGGTTTGGGAAGTTAGAGGTCAGCTAGAAGGGTATGAAGAAGACCAGTACTTTTTAACGTATATATCTGGTGAAGATGCCCTTGCACAAATTAACGATTCTTTTTCTAAAACAGATGTAACGTATGTGCAAGCTGAGGATACGAATGGATGGGTAGCTTTCTTAACGTCTATCATCCCATTCATCATCATCTTTATCCTTTTCTTCTTCTTATTAAATCAAGCGCAAGGCGGCGGAAGTCGTGTGATGAACTTCGGTAAGAGTAAAGCAAAGCTCTATAGCGAAGAGAAGAAGAAAGTGAAATTTAAAGATGTTGCAGGCGCAGATGAAGAAAAAGCTGAGCTTGTAGAGGTCGTAGAGTTCTTAAAGGACCCTCGTAAATTCTCTGAGCTTGGAGCTCGTATTCCAAAAGGAGTTTTGTTAGTTGGTCCTCCAGGTACCGGTAAAACGTTATTAGCTCGAGCTGTAGCAGGAGAAGCTGGGGTACCGTTTTTCTCTATTAGTGGTTCTGACTTCGTTGAAATGTTTGTCGGTGTCGGTGCATCCCGTGTTCGAGACTTATTTGAGAATGCGAAGAAGAATGCTCCATGTATCATTTTCATTGACGAAATCGATGCTGTCGGTCGTCAACGTGGAGCTGGTTTAGGCGGAGGACACGATGAGCGTGAACAAACGTTGAACCAGTTACTTGTTGAAATGGATGGATTTAGTGCTAATGAAGGGATTATTATCATTGCAGCTACGAACCGTCCGGACATTTTAGACCCTGCATTATTGCGTCCAGGTCGATTTGATCGCCAGATTACAGTTGACCGACCTGATGTAAACGGACGTGAAGCAGTTCTTAAAGTACATGCTCGAAATAAACCATTAGATGAGTCAGTAAATTTAAAGAGTATTGCTATGCGAACGCCTGGTTTCTCAGGTGCTGATCTTGAAAACTTATTAAACGAAGCTGCGCTAGTTGCGGCTCGTCAAAATAAGAAGTTAATTGACATGGAAGATATTGATGAGGCTACAGATCGTGTCATTGCAGGTCCGGCGAAGAAAAGCCGTGTTGTATCTGAAAAAGAGCGAAACATTGTTGCCTATCATGAAGCGGGACATACCATTATTGGACTTGTGCTGGATGAAGCTGAAATGGTACATAAAGTAACCATTGTTCCTCGTGGTCAAGCGGGGGGTTATGCCGTAATGCTACCGAAAGAAGACCGTTACTTTATGACAAAACCAGAGTTGCTAGATAAGATTACAGGTCTTTTAGGTGGGCGAGTTGCAGAAGAAATTGTATTTGGTGAAGTGAGTACAGGTGCTCACAATGACTTCCAGCGTGCAACAGGGATTGCGCGTCGTATGGTTACTGAGTTTGGAATGTCTGATAAACTGGGACCACTTCAATTTGGAAGCTCGCAAGGTCAAGTCTTCCTAGGTCGCGACATTCAAAGTGAGCAAAACTACAGTGATGCCATTGCATACGAAATTGACTTAGAAATCCAACGCATTATTAAAGATTGTTACGAGCGTGCGAAGACGCTATTAACTGAAAATCGTCAAAAGCTAGAGCTAGTAGCGAAGACGTTATTAGAAGTTGAAACGCTAGATGCAGAACAAATTAAGCATTTAGTTGAAAAGGGAAAACTGCCAGAGCGCTCGGCAGAAGTAACCATCTCAGCTCGTGACGAAGAAAAATCGAATGAAGACGTACGTGTAAACATTCAACCGAAAAAAGAAGATTCTTCTCAAGAAGAGGAGAATAAAGAATCCTAATTTGAATGATTGGAGGCCGCCGATTAGATTTTCTAATTGGCGGCTTTTTCATCGTTACAGAAAGTTTACGTTCAATAAAGTGTTAACGTATTCTCTTTACCGTTTTTTTGGTGTCTAGCTCCAAGCGCCATCAGCACAGGTCCTCCAGCGCCCTTCGCCTAAGGACTTGCGCTTTGCGCTTTTCTCATCATCTTTTAATGGTTTTGTGAACAAGGGGAGTAAAGATCGTACCGTTGTTTTATTGGATGGAACTGCATACTATGTCAGCGGTTTTATGATATGATGATTTTTAAGAGAGTCAAATGGTGAAATCTAGGTATGTATAGAGCATTTTAGGCAAAATTTTAAAAGGCTCTTTTCTATAAGTATGTTGCTATGGAATTCAAGTAAAGGTTTTGTGCCGATGGCTGGAAAAATGGCGAAGAGTCTACCAGTTGTTTTAGATGCAACAATGTATACGAAAACAGCCTTGAATAAAAAGAAAAAAAGGTGATGTCACATGATTTTAGTCTTGGATGTAGGAAATACAAATACTGTAATTGGTGTTTATGAAAAAGAAGAATTAAAGCATCATTGGCGTATTGAAACAAGTCGAAATAAAACAGAAGACGAATTTGGTATGTTAATCAAATCTTTGTTTGAGCATGTTTCTTTAACTTTTGCTGACATCAAGGGTATTATTATTTCATCCGTTGTACCACCAATCATGTTTGCGCTAGAGAGAATGTGTCAGAAATACTTTCACTTAAAGCCTTTAGTTGTGGGACCAGGTATTAAAACAGGTCTTAACATTAAATACGACAATCCAAAGGAAGTTGGAGCAGACCGAATTGTAAATGCTGTTGCGGGAATTCATTTGTACGGTGGTCCATTAATCATCGTCGATTTTGGTACGGCTACAACGTATTGCTATATAAACGAAGATAAACAATATATGGGTGGAGCGATTGCCCCGGGAATTAATATTTCCACCGAAGCATTATATTCACGAGCTGCTAAATTACCGCGAATTGAGATTGTAAGGCCAGATGACATTATTGGCAAAAATACAGTTAGTGCTATGCAATCGGGTATTCTATACGGGTATGTCGGACAGGTTGAAGGCATCGTTTCTCGAATGAAAGAGCAAGCGAATGAGGAACCTACTGTCATTGCAACGGGGGGATTAGCGACTTTAATTGCGAGGGAATCAGACATTATTGATATTGTTGATCCGTTCTTAACTTTAAAGGGGTTACAACTCATTTATGAACGTAACGTTGGAAAGGAGTAACATCATGAAGGACTACTTAGTAAAATCATTAGCTTTTAATGGCCAAGTTAGAGCGTACGCAGTAAAAACGACTGAAACGGTGAGCGAGGCCCAAAGAAGACATTATACATGGCCGACTGCATCTGCCGCGTTAGGACGTGCTATGACTGCGGGCGTGATGCTAGGTTCGATGCTAAAAGGAGAGGAAAAGCTCACAATTAAAGTTGAAGGTGGCGGCCCAATTGGCATTATTTTAGTTGATGCCAATTCCAAAGGTGAAGTGCGTGGCTATGTGACAAACCCTCAAACTCATTTTGATTTAAATAGTCAAGGGAAGTTAGATGTAGCACGAGCAGTTGGAACAAATGGAACTTTAACCATTGTGAAAGATTTAGGCTTACGTGAACATTTTACCGGTCAAGTACCAATTGTTTCAGGAGAATTAGGAGATGACTTTACTTATTACCTAGTATCTTCAGAGCAAGTACCTTCATCAGTCGGTGTAGGAGTACTTGTCAATCCAGATAATAGCATCCTTGCGGCTGGAGGGTTCATTATTCAATTAATGCCTGGAACAGATGATGCAACGATTACTGCGATTGAGCAACGCTTAAGTAAGATAGAACCCATTTCTAAGTTAATTCAAAAAGGTCTTACGCCAGAGGAGATCTTAGAAGAAGTCTTAGGTAAGGATAACGTGAAAATCATTGATAAAATGCCTGTAAAATTCCAATGTCAATGTTCGAGAGAGCGATTTGAAAGTGGAATTATTGGCCTAGGGGCTAAAGAGATACAGGATATGATTGATGAAGATGGAAAAGCGGAAGCACAATGCCACTTCTGTAATGAAAAATATCAGTTTACAAAAGAAGATTTAGAAGCGTTAAAAGAATCAGCGAAAAAGTAAGAGATGGAGACGTAAGGGAGCTGGAGAAAATGAATGGAAAAACGTTATGGGGCATTATCTTCGGCCTTGTTGTATTAAATTGTTTAACCCTTGCATACTTTTTAAGTGGTAAGCAGAGTTCACAAATCACATCTGTAAGTAATCATACTGAAGGTGAAGTTGTTGCAGAAATTGGGGAAACGACGATTTCACGTCAAGACTGGCTTGCAGAATTAGAAAAAAGGTTTGGAAAAACAACTCTCGAAAATATGATCAATATAAAAGTAGTAGAAGAGTTAGCTTCAAAATATGGAATCGAAGTTCCAGAAGAAACGATTGAGCGTGAGTTGAAGATGTTTAAAGCGACGTACAATGCTTTTGGAGAAGAAGGGTTTGAACAAGACGATCAATTAAAGGATCAAATCCGTTATAGCATCTTATTGGAAGAGTTATTAACGAAAGATGTTGAGGTTCCAGAAGAAGAGATGAAGCAATTTTACGAGGAAAATAAGGGCTTTTATGAAATTCGCAAATCGTATTTGTTATCCCATATCGTCGTGAACTCGGAAGGTGATGCAAAGCAGATTATTGAAGAATTAAAAGGTGGATCAAGCTTTGAAGCTTTAGCTGCTGAGAAATCAATAGACAACTTAACTGCTTCAAACGGGGGAGAGTTAGGGTATGTTGAAGTGGAGAGCAGCTTTGTTCCTCCTCAATATTTAGAAGAGGCTGAAAAGCTTTCAGTTGGCGAATGGTCAAATGTCATCCAAGTAGATGATGAATTCGTTGTCGTTTACGTGGAAGATATATTAGAAGGAGTCACGTTTACGTATGACGAAGTGAAAAATCAAATTAGAAGACAAATTGCCTTAGATCAGATGGAGGGAAATATTTCTGCTCATAAGCTATGGGAAGAAATCGGTGTATCTTGGTTTTATGGAGAATAAGTCCAAAATAATTGACAATTCAAACAATTACTGCTATATTTTCCATAAAACCAATAAAAATACTCGGAAATAGGGGTGGAACATATGGCGGTTGTGGCGAATTCAATTCTTGACTTAATTGGTAAAACACCAGTAGTGAAGTTAAATCGTTTAGTAGATGAAGATAGTGCAGATGTGTATGTTAAATTAGAGTTCATGAACCCTGGGAGCAGTGTAAAAGACAGAATTGCACTGGCTATGATTGAAGCGGCTGAAAGAGATGGTAAATTATCAAAAGGGGATACGATTATTGAGCCGACAAGTGGGAATACTGGAATCGGCCTTGCAATGGTTGCCGCTGCGAAAGGTTTAAAAGCAATCCTTGTTATGCCTGATACAATGAGTATGGAACGCCGCAACTTATTGCGTGCCTTTGGCGCTGAACTCGTGTTAACACCTGGTTCTGAAGGTATGGGTGGAGCTATTCGAAAGGCGGAAGAACTTGCAAAAGAAAATGGGTACTTCATGCCACAGCAATTTAAAAATGAAGCGAATGCAGAAATCCATCGATTAACAACTGGTCCAGAAATTGTTGAACAAATGGGAGATCAACTTGATGCTTTTATTTCTGGAATTGGTACGGGTGGTACAATTACTGGAGCTGGCTCAGTATTAAAAGAAACGTATAAAGATATTAAAATCTATGCAGTTGAACCAGCTGACTCTCCGGTCTTGTCTGGTGGAAAGCCGGGTCCACACAAAATCCAGGGCATCGGCGCTGGTTTCGTTCCAGATATTTTAAACACGGAAATCTATGATGAAATCATTACAGTTAAGAATGAGGAAGCATTTGAAACTTCTCGCAAGGCTGCTAAACAGGAAGGGATTTTAGGTGGTATATCTTCGGGTGCAGCGATTTATGCAGCACTAAAAGTGGCGAAAGAATTAGGTAAAGGGAAGAAGGTATTAGCCATTATCCCAAGTAACGGAGAAAGATACTTAAGTACGCCGCTTTATCAATTTGACGAAGAGTAATTTGTAAGCACTGTTCTTTTTCAAAAGGAACGGTGCTTTTTTGGTTGTTACAGAAAGTTTAAGTTCAATAATGTGTTAACGTATTCTCTTTCCAGTTTATGTGGTGTCTAGCTCCAAGCGCCATCATCTCGGGTCGCTTCGGCCCTGCTGTGGCGACGGAAGCCTCCTCGCAGGTCCTAAAGCGCCCTTGCCTAAGGACTTGCGCTTTGCGCTTTTCTTATTTCGTGTTATGTCCATAAGAAGTGTCTACTGCCTCGGAAAGCTAACTTCCCCATTGATTATCTAAAATTATCCAACGTTGCAAATAGAATTTTCAATAAATCGTTTAACGTCTTTCACTTTGGCGTGTAAACAACTCCTATATCATGTAAAATAAATCTATGAGCATAAAGGAGAGTATGATGATGCAGCGAGAACAAATTCGAAAACCTATAGCTATTTCCTTTTCTTTAGACAAGGAGACTTTTTTCTCTAAGTATGAGGAATTTACAACAAATGAACCGTTCCATGTCTTATTGGAAAGTGGACGAGGCGGGCGACATAGCATTGCAGGTATCAAACCGTTTGCGATCATCTCTGGTAAGAATGGTCTCACTTCTATTGAAGTTGAAGGGAAAACAGAAACAGTCGAAGGGAACCCGTTAGCTGTTTTTGAGGAATGGATGAATGCACACAAATCTCTAACAGACCCTCATTTACCTGATTTTCAAGGTGGAGCCATCGGGTTTATCAGTTATGATAGTGTGAGGTATTTTGAAAAGCTTCCAGAAATAGCGATTGATGACTTGAAGACACCAGACATTTATTTCCTCGTCTTTCAAGATATCGCTGTGTATGACCATGATACTTCAACGCTATGGTTAATTTCGCATTTCGTTGATGAAAGTGAAAAGACTGATGCGTATGATCGGCTAGATGAGTGGAAGAGTGAATGGTTAAATAAGCATTCAGTGGACGTCACATACGAAATACTGGAAGAGCCTAGTAGTAGAAAACCAATTTCATTTATGGAAGAACCGTTTAAAGCAGCGGTTGAGAAGGTCCGCGAATATATTGCGCAAGGTGATGTGTTTCAAGTTAACTTATCCGTGAGACAAGCTCAAGAGCTTCATTGTCATCCATTTGAATTATACAAAACGTTACGAAAATTGAACCCATCGCCATATATGGGCTATATTCATACGCCTGATTTTCAAATCGTAAGTGGTTCACCGGAGTTGTTAATTAAGCGAAAGGGACAAGAGTTAAGTACTCGTCCGATTGCAGGAACGAGATCTCGTGGATTGAATGATGAGGAAGATCAAAAACTTGCCGAAGAACTGATCCACAATGAAAAAGAGCGAGCAGAGCATGTCATGCTTGTTGATTTAGAGCGTAATGATTTAGGAAGAGTATGTGAGTATGGTACGGTAAAAGTGAATGAATTTATGGTGATTGAAAAATATTCGCACGTCATGCACATTGTATCCAATGTACAGGGGACTCTTCGAAAAGGAGAAGGCTTCTTGGATATTATGCGTGCCGTATTCCCTGGGGGAACAATTACTGGTGCTCCAAAGGTTCGAACGATGGAAATTATAGAGGAATTAGAGCCTACGAGAAGAGGTATTTATACTGGATCCATCGGATGGTTAGGATTTAATCAAGATTTAGAATTCAATATTGTTATTCGTACTTTATACGCGAAAGATGGATGGGGATACGTCCAAGCGGGGGCGGGAATCGTTATTGATTCTGTGCCAAAATACGAGTATAAGGAGTCGCTGAAAAAGGCGGAAGCCCTTTGGAAAGCGAAAAAGCTGAGTGAAGATGAGAAAATATTTGTATGAGGTGAGTAGAGATGATTTTAATGATTGATAATTATGATTCCTTTACGTATAACTTAGTTCAATATTTAGGTGAGCTAGGCGAAGAACTCATAGTCAAACGAAATGATGAAATTACGATTGAAGAAGTAAAGGACTTAGCTCCTCAATTTATCATGATTTCACCCGGTCCATGTTCGCCGAATGAGGCAGGGATAAGCATGGAGGTTATCCGTGAGTTTGCGGGGCAAATTCCGATTTTCGGTGTTTGTCTAGGGCATCAATCCATTGCTCAAGTATTTGGAGGCGAGGTAGTGCGCGCTGAGAGATTGATGCACGGTAAAACATCGCTCATTCATCATGACGGTGACACAATATTTGAAGGGTTGCAAAATCCTTTTACAGCAACGCGTTACCACTCTTTGATTGTAAAAAAAGAAACGTTACCAGACTGCTTTGAAGTAACTGCTTGGACTGATGAAGAGGAAATTATGGCTATACGCCATAAAACATTGCCGATTGAAGGGGTGCAATTCCACCCAGAATCAATTATGACAGAAGATGGAAAGCGGTTGTTGAATAATTTTATCAACACTTATAAGAAGCAAGGGAAGCGTGTGTAACGGTGTTTATTTATGTTAATGGTGAGTTTGTGAAACAGGAAAAGGCCATGATTTCACCGTTTGATCATGGTTATTTATACGGATTAGGGGTGTTTGAAACGATCCGAGTTTATGATCGTCACCCCTTTTTGTTAAGCGACCATATTCATCGACTAAACGAAGGTATGAAAGAGTTGAATATTGAAAAACAACTCTCATCTAATTTGATTGACCAGCACATTAAAAAGTTGTTGGACTTAAACCAAATAGATAATGCTTATGTCCGTTTAAATATTTCTGCAGGTGTGGGTGCTCTTGGATTGACAACGGAATCTTACTCTCAGCCAACGGAATTAATCTTTATGAAGGAGCTCCATATACCTGAAAACCAAACGAAGAAAGGCGTTTTTTTGAATATTCGACGAAACTCTCCAGAAGGCGAATGGCGTTTAAAGTCTCATCATTACTTAAATAATATTTTAGCTAAGAGAGAAATTGGATCAGATCCCCTTTTAGAAGGTATTTTCTTAACGAAAGAAGGGTATGTAGCTGAAGGAATTGTTTCGAATATTTTTTGGGTTACTAAGGGTATAGTTTATACACCTTCTTTGCAAACAGGGATATTAAACGGGATTACAAGACAATTTGTTATGGAATGTTGTAAGAAAGCAGGGATACCAGTCTGCGAAGGTTTATTCCTCCAAGAGGATTTGTTAGAGAGTGAAGAGGTATTTATCACAAATTCTCTACAAGAAATCGTACCGATTACTGAGATAGGTGACAATCGTTTTCGAGGATTGAGTGGAGAAACCACCCAAGCACTGCAAGGGATGTATAAGCAATATCGTACTCATTTAATGAGTCGGCATGAACTTGAGGAGTAGGTGAAGATTGTGGAAAAAGAACGAACGCTACGTTGTGGACGATATGAACTTCCATATGAGCGCCAGACGCAGATTATGGGGATTTTAAATATAACGCCGGACTCGTTTTCAGATGGCGGACGTTTTAATGCATTAGAACAGGCTGTTTCTCGAGCGAAGGAAATGGTGCAAGAAGGGGCTCACATTATCGATGTTGGCGGAGAGTCAACGAGACCGGGTGCTAAACCAGTTTCATTGGAGGAAGAACTATCGAGAGTCATCCCGATTATTGAGGCACTATCGAATGAGATTGACGTCCCCATCTCCATTGATACTTACAAAGCGGAAGTAGCTAGACAAGCAGTGAATGCAGGAGCCACAATTATTAATGATGTATGGGGAGCAAAAAAGGAGCCTGAAATTGCGAAGGTTGCCGCTGAGTTTAATGTGCCAATAATTTTAATGCACAACCGAAAAGAACGTCATTACCATAACCTTATTGAAGATATGATTAGTGATTTGAAAGAAAGTGTACGGATTGCTATCGAAGCGGGCGTTAAGGAAGAGAATATTGTGCTTGACCCTGGGATTGGATTTGCCAAAACGTTTGAGAACAACTTGGAAGTCATGAGGCACCTAGACCGAATTTGTTCGCTTAAATACCCTGTTTTACTAGGAACTTCTCGCAAATCCTTCATTGGACATGTATTAGATTTACCCCCAGTTGAACGAGTGGAAGGTACTGGTGCTACCGTTTGTTTAGGAATAGAACGTGGATGTCAATTTGTTCGCGTACACGACGTGAAAGAAATCGCTCGAATGGCGAAAATGATGGATGCTATGCTCGGTAAAGGAGTGAACAATCATCGATAAAATTTATGTGAATCAGATGAAATTCTATGGCTACCATGGTGTGTTTCCTGAGGAAAATAAACTAGGGCAACGCTTTTATGTTGATGTGGAGTTAATGGCTAATTTAAAAAAAGCAGGAGAAACCGATGATCTAGCATACACCGTGAACTATGCTGATATTTATCATCTATGTCAGAAAGTTGTTGAAGGTCCGCCATATAAACTTGTTGAGTCCATTGCTGAAAATATTGCCGAAGAAATACTCTCTGCTTTTTCGCTTGTTGAAATGTGTACCGTGAAAGTGACAAAACCCGATCCCCCCATTCCGGGTCATTACCAATCTGTAGCGGTTGAAGTGACAAGAGGTCGAAAATGAATAATGTTTCATACATTTCACTTGGGTCCAATATGGGGGAGCGTTACTCTTTTTTAACCCAAGCGATACAGCGACTTGATAACCATCCACAAGTGAGTGTGCTAAAAAAATCTTCCATTTACGAAACTGAGCCTGTCGGTTATACTGAGCAAGATTTGTTTTTAAATATGGTGGTTAAACTGGAGACATCTTTGACTCCATTTGAGCTATTATCATTGTTACAACAGATAGAAGTAGAATTAGGACGCAAGAGACTAATAAGATGGGGTCCTCGAACGTTGGACCTTGACATTTTGTTATTCAATCATGAAAATATTGAAACAGAACAATTAATGATTCCACATCCGAGAATGTTTGACCGTTCATTTGTTCTTATTCCGTTGTTTGAGATAGAGCCCGATGTAAAAATTCCGAATCGAGCAGATTCTCTTGCTGTCATCATTGAACAATTAACAGATAAAGAAGGAGTACGGATATGGAAGCAGAAAAGTGGGGAAGAAGAATTCGCGCTTTTAGAAAGCTAAAAGGTTATACGCAAGAAAGTTTTGCGAAAGACTTAGGAGTATCTGTATCAGTTTTAGGAGAAGTCGAAAGAGGAAATCGCCTACCGGCCAAGCAGTTAGTGGAAGACATAGCCGAATTGCTTGAAATAAGTGTGGAAGAATTAACCCCAGAAAATGAGTGAAAAGGAGGTATGGTCGTATGTTCAAAATTGGTGACATCCAATTGAAAAATCGCGTCATCCTTGCGCCGATGGCTGGTGTTTGTAATTCAGCCTTTCGTTTGACGGTAAAAGAGTTTGGCGCTGGCTTAGTATGTGCCGAAATGGTTAGTGACAAAGCCATCTTATATAAAAATGTTAAAACGATGGGCATGCTTTATATTGATGAACGTGAAAAACCTTTAAGTTTACAAATTTTTGGAGGGGAAAAAGAGTCCCTTGTAGAAGCGGCGAAATTTGTAGATAAAAATACAACAGCAGATATCATTGATATAAATATGGGTTGTCCTGTACCTAAGATTACAAAGTGTGACGCTGGTGCGAAATGGTTACTTGATCCAAATAAGATTTACGACTTAGTCGCGGCTGTTGTAGATGCAGTTGAAAAGCCAGTAACAGTAAAAATGCGTATGGGTTGGGATGAAAACCATATCTATGCTGTTCAAAATGCCCAAGCGATAGAACGTGCTGGAGGTCAGGCTGTTGCTTTGCATGGTCGTACACGTGTGCAAATGTATGAAGGGGTTGCGAATTGGGATATCATTAAAGAAGTAAAGCAATCCGTATCGATTCCTGTCATTGGAAACGGAGACGTGAAAACTCCACAGGATGCAAAGCGAATGTTAGATGAGACTGGTGTTGATGGTGTTATGATTGGACGTGCAGCACTGGGGAACCCTTGGATGATTTATCGTACAGTTAAATATTTAGAGTCCGGTGAACTAATCGGAGAACCAAGTGTACGTGAAAAAATGGATGTATGTAAACTACACTTAGACCGTTTAATTCAATTAAAAGACGAGAACGTCGCAGTTCGCGAAATGAGAAAACACGCTGCGTGGTACCTTAAGGGTATTCGTGGTAATGCGAAAGTTCGTAATGAAATCAATACTTGTGAAACGAGAGAAGAGCTTGTTTCATTGCTTGATGGATTTGTAGCTGAAGTTGAAGAAAAAGAGCAAGTTCAAGCAGGATAATTATATTCTTTACCGCTGCCAGCTTGTTGGCAGCTTTCTGCTTTAATTTAAGATATGAATGGAGTTGAGTGGGAATGAGTCATGAGGAATTAAACAATCAACAAGAATTAAATGATCAATTACAGGTAAGACGCGAGAAAATGCAGTCTCTACGTGACAAAGGGATGGACCCTTTCGGTAAGCGTTACGAGCGTACGCACCAAGCGGAAGAAGTAAAAGCAGAGTATGACCAATTCACAAAAGAAGAATTAGAGACAAAAGAAGCTTTAGTATCCCTTGCTGGTCGTATTATGACAAAGAGAGGAAAAGGAAAAGCTGGGTTTGCTCATATTCAAGATCTATCTGGTCAAATCCAAATTTATGTCCGTAAAGATGCTGTTGGCGAGGAAGCTTATGAAATTTTCAACAGTGCAGACTTAGGAGATTTAGTAGGTATTAAAGGTACTGTGTTCAAAACAAAAGTTGGGGAGCTTTCTGTAAAAGTAACTGAATTTACGCTACTTACAAAATCTTTACGTCCATTACCAGACAAATATCATGGTTTAAAAGATATCGAACAACGCTATCGCCAACGTTATCTTGATTTAATCATGAACCCCGAAAGTAAGAGTACGTTCATCGCGCGTAGCAAAATTATTCAATCTATGCGTCGCTATTTAGATAATCAAGGATTTCTTGAAGTTGAAACTCCAACAATGCATGCTATCGCTGGAGGAGCGTCTGCACGTCCATTCATTACACACCACAACGCGTTAGATATGCCACTTTACATGCGTATTGCAATTGAACTACATTTGAAGCGTTTAATTGTTGGTGGACTTGAAAAGGTGTATGAGATTGGTCGAGTATTCCGTAACGAAGGTATCTCTACACGCCATAACCCTGAATTCACAATGCTAGAATTATACGAGGCTTATGCAGATTATCAAGATGTTATGGAACTAACAGAAAATATGATCGCTCATATTGCCAAAGAAGTGTTAGGGACAACTACTGTACAATACGGTGAGCATGAAGTTAACTTAGAACCGAAATGGGCACGTTTACATATGGTTGATGCAATTAAGCAATATACTGGTGTCGATTTCTGGCCTGTGACGACTACGGAGGAAGCTCGTCGTTTAGCGAACGAACACGGTGTTGAAATTAATGACAACATGGAATATGGTCATATTGTCAACGAATTTTTCGAGCAAAAAGTGGAAGATAAACTGATTCAACCGACATTTATCTACGGTCATCCGGTAGAAATTTCACCTTTAGCGAAAAAGAATGATGAGGACCCTCGATTTACGGATCGATTTGAATTGTTTATTGTCGGTCGTGAGCACGCAAATGCATTTACAGAGTTAAATGACCCTATCGATCAAAGAGAAAGATTTGAAGCGCAATTAAAAGAACGCGAGCAAGGTAATGATGAGGCTCATATGATGGATGAAGACTTTGTCGAAGCGTTAGAGTATGGTATGCCGCCTACTGGAGGATTAGGAATTGGGATCGATCGTCTTGTGATGTTGTTAACGAATTCTCCTTCGATTCGTGACGTATTGTTATTCCCGCAAATGAGACATAAGTAAGAAGGGCTTTCTGATAGCTCTTAAGATTAGCAAACGGAGCAGAACAACTCGTTTTGCTCCGTTTGTTTTTGTAATTTAAAGGGTAGTTTGATAGGGTTTTTTTATTTCAATACACACTCGTTCAATATCTTATTAAGGAACTGTATAGCTTATCGGAAAGAGCGCATCTTTTTAATTGAGATTAATACGTTTGATAATTGATTGAACAACGTATAATTGGATTTTAAAAAAACATATATTTTTTCAAAAAAGGTATTGCAAAGTGTTCTTACAGGTGGTATATTATTATTCGTCGCTGATGAACGAAGCGACTTCAAAAGAAATTCAAAAAATATCTTGACTGTAAAAAAACGTCGTGATATTATATAAAAGCTGGTCTTAAGAAAGACAAAAAACACTTGACACATTGATTTGTGATGGTATAATAAGATATTGTGTCGAGAAAAATGATCTTTGAAAACTAAACAAAACGAAGCGTCAACGTTAATTCTTTTTAATGAGCAATCAAACTTTTTTGGAGAGTTTGATCCTGGCTCAGGACGAACGCTGGCGGCGTGCCTAATACATGCAAGTCGAGCGAACAGATAGGGAGCTTGCTCCCTTGACGTTAGCGGCGGACGGGT